>JBGSJT010000348.1:0-9611 GCA_041741715.1 Pirellulaceae bacterium
TGCGGAGATGCATTCCGCCAAGTCGCCGATCAAGCGACCCACTCGCTGGCGCGTCGAGCTGGTACTGGGATGCGGAAAACAACCTACAATAACTTTTGAGCGAATGAGGTGACTATGTCGGATCTGTCTGGGAAAAACGCGGTCGTGGTCGGGGGGGGGACTGGAATTGGTCAAGCGATAGCGCGTGGCCTGGCATCCGCCGGAGCGCGAGTGGTCGTGGGTGGCCGCCGAGTAGAAGCTCTGCAAAAAACCGTTGAGGGGACGTCGATGCTGACCCACATCATCGATGTCGCCTGCCGCGACAGCACCAATGCGTTCTTCCAATGGGCCACCCAGCAACTGGGGCAAATTGATATCTTGGTCAACGCGGCGGGGATCAACGTCAAGAATCGCAGCATGGCTGAGATGACTCCCGAGGATTGGGACCAAGTGGTGGGGATCAACGCCACGGGGGCCTACAACTGCATGCATGCTGTTCTCCCCGCCATGCGGGCCCGTGGCGAGGGGACCATTCTGAATGTCTCCTCGATCGCTGGCAAGCGCGCGATTGCCCTGGGTGGGATCGCCTACGCGGCAAGTAAATTTGCTATGACGGCGCTCGGCACGTGTGTGTCCAATGAAGTCGCCCCAGACGGCGTGCGCGTCACCAATCTTTACCCAGGAGAGGTCAACACACCGCTGCTCGAACAACGCCCCACACCGGTCGACGAGGCTCACAAGCAACGCATCTTGCAACCTGAGCACGTGGCCGACTTAGTAGTCGCTATTTTGGCCCTACCGCCGTCGGTGCACGTGCCGGAGGTGGTGATCAAGCCGCTGTCGCAAGGTTGGTATTAGTGCCTGTTCGCAATTTGCAAATCTTGGTCGCCCTGATGTTGATCTGCATGGCTTGTTATGTGCAAGCCGAGCGGCTCAAGTATGCTGGCAAACTGGGTACGGCCATTCAGAAGATCAAGGACAATTACGTCGAAGAAATCGATCCAGAGGTTCTTTATTTTGCAGCCATGCGCGGCATGGTCTCCGAACTAGATCGCTTCTCTGAATTCATACCGCCAGCCAGGTACGAAGAATTCCAATCAGTAATCGAACAGCAATTTGGTGGCGTGGGGATCTTAATCGAAGGGCCTCCTGCCGTGCCACGCTTGACGGTCGTAGCGCCAATCCCTGGCACGCCAGCCTTCGAAGCTGGGCTACAACCCGGAGATGTCATCACCGACATCGGCGAGACATCGACAGCGGGCTTGCAAGCCACGGAAGCCACTGGCTTGATGCGCGGACCGGTGGGGGAAGCGGTTACGTTGAAAGTCCGGCGGATGGGGGAACCGCAACCGTTGAGCTTCAGGCTGCTTCGCGCGGACATCCAAGTCGACTCGATTTATGGCGATCACATTCGCGGCGATTCGAGCTGGGAATATTTCATGGATGAAGATCCACGTCTGGCCTACATCCGCATCACGCTCTTCGGTGAGCGCACGGTAAGCGAATTCGCTGCCGCGCTCGAGGCGGTGCGTGGTAAGGCCCAAGCGATCATTATTGATTTGCGTTTCAACCCAGGCGGAATTTTGCCCTCCTCAGTCGAAATGTGCGATATGCTGCTCGACGGTGGAACGATTGTCAGCACGCGTGGCCGCAATGACCGTTACCACATGCAGTTTACCGCCGACAAGCAATTGTCGCTCGATAAGTCGGTGCCAATGGTGATTCTGGTCAACGACCAATCGGCCTCTGCCAGCGAAATCATGGCGGGTTGTCTGCAAGATGCGGGGCGGGCCAAGATTGCCGGGGAGCGATCTTACGGCAAAGGGACAGTGCAGCAGGTGTTCCAGTTGGAGAATGATCAAACGGCACTAAAATTCACGACCGCTCGCTTCTATCGTCCCAGTGGCAAGAATATCCATCGCGGGGACGACATGCCCGAGGAGGAAGAGTGGGGGATTATACCCGCTCCCGAGTTGACGCTGCCGTTAAGTGACTTGCAGGAACTCTATTTGAATTTGCGCTGGCGTCGCCGGGGCGATCCACGCTGGACAACCGCCGTCGATCATCCCCCCGCGCCACTCACGGCTGGCGACCCGCAGTTGCGAAAAGTAATCGACTATCTGCAAAAGGAATTGTCTGAAAGTCGCTGACCGCTACGCCGGTCAGTTGCTTACGTTGCTATCAGACGCTTTGGTACCACGTTTGAGATTGTCGCTAGGGATCTGCCATAAGTGAAAACCTATGTCAACCATGCAGAGCACTGACCGGCGGAGCGATCAGCGACTATACGCCCGCCGTACGCAACTCTTGAGCGGCTTGTTCTGGTGCTAGCGGATTGATGTAGCAGTCGCTCCCCCATTCAAAGCCAGCCACCTTGGTGATGCGTGGGAAGAGTTCCATCCGCCAATGGAAACAATCGGCTTGATTCAAAGCATGAGGAGCAGTGTGAATAATAAAGTTGTAGGCCGTCTCGGGATAGCAGCGTTCCATGCGGCGCACTGTGCGATGCGCTAGCCACGACAGTTCTTCTAGTTGTCGATCGTCGAGCGCTTGGAAGGAGCTCTGATGCGTCTTGGGGAGAATGGTGACCATCGAAGGTAGGCGACTGGCAAAGGGACACAGCGCGACGAACTCGGGGGTATGTTCGACGATGCGAACGCGCTGTTCCAATTCGTCCTCGATCATGCGGCAGAAGAGACAGACCGATTCTTTTTCGAGAAACAACCGCATGCGCTCAAGGGAACGGGCCACGTCGGTGGGCAGGATATCGGTGGCAATCAATTGCGAATGGGTATGAGCCAAAGAGGCACCCGCATCCAGACCCACATTTTTGAAAACCACCGCATAGGCCAATTCGCATTCGTCGAGCCAATATCGCAAACGGTCGCGATAAGCGATGAAGACCTGTTGTGTTGATTCGCGGTCAAGTTGCGAAATGCTCTGCAAGTGATGCGGGCTTTCGACGATCACTTCATGCCCGCCGGTCAATACTCGGCGCCGAAACAAGTCAATAGTTGAACTCGAAGCATCCCCTTCAATGATTGAGTTTTCCCCTTGCCCATCGACGGTCGCCAGACTGCTCCGTCTTTCGACCCGAGCCTGCCGGTCATCCTGCTCACCAACTCGCGTCCCCACAACTTGAGTTACGACACCAATCTCCTGCAACTCCCCCATTTCACGCAAGGCCGCGTTGACGGCGGGGAATTTATTGGGAACCACGCGCACATTCCAGTGAGGCGCGCCAGTGGGGCGTTTCGAAAAATAGCAGGCCACAGCATCGGGCGTGTGCGCTTCGTGACCAATGCAAAATGGACAATTGCTGTTGTCGAGCGCCACGGGCGGACGGAAGACATAGTCGTTGGGCCGTTGCGTACGCTGGGGGGCAATGATTACCCAACGATCAGCCAGCCAATCGTGCCGCATTTCGCTGCTGGTCGGATCTCCGTGTCGAGCTGGCATCACTTTTCCCCGCGCATCATTTAGCAAACTCGCTGTCGAGGGTTCGTTCGAAGAGCTCCATGTAGTGCTTTGCACTCTGTGACCAAGACCAGTCATCGCGCATTCCTGATTCGACAATTCGAACCCATTGGGACTGATTATGCAAATAAATATCGATGGCTTTGTTCACCGCCCGCTCCAGTCCGACCAGCGAATAGTCGTCGAAGCGAAAGCCTGTCGCGGTACCATGCTGCACGTTGGCCGCGTTGGCGTCGCGAACTGTGTCGGCCAAGCCACCCGTCGAATGCACGATGGGGACTGAGCCGTACTTGAGGCTATAGAGCTGATTTAATCCGCACGGTTCATAGCGACTGGGCATCAGGAACATGTCCGAAGCGGCCTCAATGCGGTGTGCTAACTGTTCGGAAAACTCCAGCCGCAGTGCTAAGCGTTGTGGCCCGCGTTCGGCCAAGTGACGCAATTGCGCTTCGTACCTCGGATCCCCCGTCCCCAGAATGGCCCACTGCACATCGCGACTTGCGACAAAGTGTTCTAACAGCGGGATAATCAAGTCCCACCCCTTTTGATCGGCCAAGCGACTGACGATCCCGATCAGTGGTACCTGCGGCTCCACCGGCAGCCCCAACTCTTGTTGCAATTGGAGCTTACACTGCGACTTGCCAAATTGCCAATCCGCGACCGAGTAATTGGCCACCAGAAGCGGATCGGTTTGTGGATCCCATTGGGCATAATCAACGCCGTTGACGATCCCCAATAGATGATCTCCGCGCGAGCGCAAAGCCGATTGTAAACCGCAACCAAATTCGGGACGCGTGATCTCCTGCGCGTAAGTTGGGCTGACGGTAGTGACCGTGTCAGCGAAGGAGATCCCGGTCTTCATCAAATTTAGCTCGCCATGAAACTCCATTTGATGCAAATTGAAGTACTCCCAATCCATTCCGGTCAGGGGCATATCTAAATGCCAAAATCGTCCCTGATAGGCCAAGTTGTGGATGGTCATCACCGACCGTACGTGCTCCATCCAGCGAAAACCACCGAGTTTAGTTTCCACATAAGCGGGAACCAGTGCGGCTTGCCAATCGTGGCAATGTACAATATCGATTTCCAAGTTCAACTGCTCGATGGCCTTGATCACCGCGCGACAGAAAAAACTGAATCGCTCGCAGTTGTCGCGGTACTCTCCATGGCGATCGTGGTAAAGTCCATCCCGATCGTAGTATTGCGGTTGATCGATCAAGTACACATCGACGCCACTCCCCGGCAGTCGTGTTTGTAAAATGCGGCAAGCGACATGCCGACCACCGATCAGAATCGTAAACGTGTGAGCCGTTGGTTCGATCCGCAAGCCGGACCGCATGACACTCCGATAGGCGGGCAAGAACGCGCTACAACGACAGCCACATTGTTCCAGGGCAATCGGCAAGGCACCACATACGTCTCCCAAGCCACCGGTTTTAGCCAGTGGAATCATCTCGCTCGCAATAGTGGCAATGTGCAATGGTTTCACGGTTCGCGACATTCATTTCATCTAATGGTGCCTGGCCTACTGATTGACCTCCATGTTGTCAAGACAGCCTTGCCGAGGCTCGGCATGTGTGCTCTGCTGGTTGATGAACCTCTGCAAGTTAACAGCAATTTAACAGTGTTTTCCTCACCGGGGAGCCAGTAACGTCCAGGAAATTAAAAAACGTGGCCAAGTCACCGCGCACGATGCGATTGACTGTTAGACTCTCACCATTACCTGGAACCGTTGATATTGGTACAGATTGCCACCACTGTTTATAATCAGTGGGGATACAGTCGCACCTTAAAGACTGCCGCGCGACACGGCTTATTCCGCTGGGACCGCCCGGCGCGGTCACTATTTCGCTTATAAAACTTTTCTCAAAATATTCCCTAGGATTCAAGGTTATGGATATTTCAACCGTCCGCCCCAAAGTGGCCCAGTTGACATTCCAATTGTTAGGCCGCTCGGTGCACCCCGAACTATTTCAGATTTACAAAACTCACCGCATCGAACGTGAGCACTATAAGGCGCGGATCGACATCACCGCCGACGGTCATGCCATCAGTTGGACGGCGGAAAATACCACGCTGACTGAAATTGCCTCTTCGATGCATCAGCCCGTGCCGCTGGAACGCCGCGTCTTCGCTCTGCCGCTCCGCGACTCGGGGGGCGACACGATCGAATATCGCGAGGGAATGACCTATAAATACCACTATCAACTTGAACGCGTCCCATCCGAAATGTTTTGGATGATCCAACAGCAACTCGGCGACGCCAGCAAGAATCACGAACTAATTCAAGTCTTCGATTCCAGCGGTCGCATCGCCATTGGCGGCTTGAGCTTTATCCACGTCGATACGCGTTTGAAGAGCTTGCACATCCAAGCCATTCATACTTTTCCAGACGATCTGGCCTTGGTCAAAACCGAATCAACTTTTGCGTTGACCAGAGATAAGAAAATCCCCAAGGGCTCCAGCCAATGACCATCACCTACCACTCCTACTCGAAGATGATCGATCATTCGTTGCTGATGCCAACGATGGACGAGCGTATGTTGGAGGAAGGCTGTCAATTGGCGTTGGCCTACGACGTGGCCAGCGTCTGTATCATGCCGTATTACCTCAGGCGGTGCGTGGCCGTCTTGGCTGGTTCGACCGTCCAACCAAGTACCACGATCGGCTTTCCTCACGGCGGCCACACCACCGCTGTCAAACGCTTCGAAGCCGAGCGGGCTATCGCCGATGGCTGTCAAGAACTCGATATGGTTGTCAATATCAGTCAGGTGCTCAGCCAGCGTTGGGACTACGTGACCGAGGATATTCGCGCGGTTGTCGACGTTGCCCATGCGGCCCAGCGCAAAGTCAAAGTGATTTTCGAGAATTCGTATCTACCAGACGCGCTCAAAATTCGACTCTGTCAAATTTGCACCGAACTAGGTGCCGACTGGGTAAAGACCAGCACCGGTTATGGTTCGGGGGGAGCAACGCCCGAGGATCTGCAGTTGATGCTCGACAACGTCGGACCCGGCATCCAAGTCAAAGCCGCCGGTGGTGTGCGCGATTTCGAAACACTAAAACAAATGCGCGCACTCGGCGTGACCCGCTGCGGTGCCAGTCGCACGCAAGCCATGCTCGACGCCGCCCGCGTTGAACTCGACCTGCCCCCCATCGAGTATGAACTGGCTGTCAAACCCACCGGAAGCTACTAAGCAGCTTCACGCGATCAAGTCATCAAGAAAGTTGGCACCATGATTTGTGTGGCACTGGCATGGCCAGTGTTGATCGAAGCGTTTCGCCTGGTTACTAAAGTAGACCTTCTAACAACTCGAAGTAACCGAAGTTGGTACCAGGTAAGCCGTCCCAAGACCTGTGTGATAGCTGGACCGGTGAAGTGGTTCAAGTCGCACCAGAGTCGCGATAGCAGCATCACTTCGAACCATTAGCGGGGAAACTCGGTGCCACCGACTCGCGTGCGTCGAGTCCACTGGCTAGGCCAGTGCCACCCCAGGGGAGTTGCGATTACTGTGTCAACGCTTCCATCACATGATCAAATGGTATAGCTCCGCAACAACCATACAGTGGATGCTGCGTCAATCGAGCGCGGATCATGCGTGGCGAGGAGAGGCCGCACAGAAAACGGACTTGCTGTCGTGCGTCCGCGAGCTGTTCGGGTTTCTCGCTGATAAGTCGCCGCAGGCCCGTCATTGCAGAGTCGCCGACGCGCGGATAATCTGGTTCTGGAATCTCGTCGATGGCCGCTCCTTCGCAGACGCTGCAGTGTCCACATTCGATCGCTAGCGGCTGACCAAAATGCTCCGACAAGGCTGCCGACTGACAGGTGTCCGAGCACATCAACAAATAGAGTTCATCCAGCCGAGTCAATTCACCGATCTCGCGATCAAGGGCAACCTGGTAGAGTTCCTGTGCCAAACTGTCGATGTCCGTGATTGGCTTGAGCTTGCGATAGCCGAAGACCAGGCCGCTCACCTCCAACTCGATCCAACCTTTCTCGGCAAAGAAATCAAGCATCTTTACGATCCGCGTGCGATCGCACTTCAATCGATCGGCGGCTTGTGGCAAGCTGATCTCGAACCAGATTTTCCGCTTGACCGTCATCGTCAGTACGGAAGCGGCGAACTCGCGTCGCTCCCCTTCGAAGTGCTCGAGGATCTTTGCCGACGAGACTTTGGGTTTGAATTTGTAAGTTTCGTAGCGTGGCGCGGTGGCCTGCAACCAATCTTGCAATTCAAGATAAGTGAGCAATGTTCGCACTACGGTGTCGCGCATGTCGGCTTCATATGCCAAGGAATAATAGCTGACAAAAAACCGCTCAGGCTGTCCAACCAGGAACTCGACCATCCGCCGCACGGAATTTAGGCTGGGAGTATCGCCGTAGGCAAAATTTTCGAGCACCACACGATCTTCGGGGACCAACAGCGTTTCGCATACCGCTGCTTGGCCATCGCGACCGGCGCGACCCATCTCCTGCGCCAGATTCTCGAGCGACTTGGAAGGGTTGTAGTGATAGATGGCTCGGATGTTCGACTTGTCGACTCCCATTCCAAACGCAATCGTGGCTACCACAATGCCACTCGCGGTCCCCATGAACCAGTCTTGCGTTTCGCGGCGTGTCTCGTCTTCCAGGCCCGCATGATAGGGGCGCGCGTCCAATCCAGCTTTTACCAACTTCTCCGCTACCATCTCGGCGGTTTTCTGAAGTGTGACGTAAACCAGGGCTGGGCCAGCTGGTTCCCCCTTGAGTCGCTCGATCAATTTGGCGTCTCGTCCCTTCTCTTGGCAGAGAGTAAACCGCAACGTCAAATTGGAGCGATAGAACTCCGTCTGCACCGCATCCTCGGGGGCGATCGAGAACTCGCGGCGAATATCATCCAGCACGGTGGGGGTGGCAGTAGCGGTGAGTGCAAGGACTCGTTCTGCCCCCAATTCGCGCGCGATCTTAGTCAGTTTCAGATAGTCAGGACGGAAATTGTGCCCCCACTGGCTGATGCAGTGCGCTTCGTCGATCGCGAAAAGCGAAATTGACATGCCTGAGATGAATTCGCGAAAACGTTCGTTAAAGAAGCGTTCGGGCGCAACGTAAAGCAGTTTAGTTTTTCCCGCGCGAACTTGTTCCATCACCTGCCGCGCTTCCTCGGCAGTGAGGCTCGAATCGAGCCGGGCTGCCGCGATACCACGCCCCTGCAGCGTATCGACTTGTTCACGCATGAGGGCCATCAGTGGAGACACGACCAACGTGAGCCCATCCAGCAAGATGGCGGGGAGTTGATAACAGAGAGACTTGCCGCCCCCGGTGGGGAAGATGGCTGCCGCTGATTTGCCCGCCAGCAATCGCTCAATAACCGCGAGTTGCCCTGCGCGAAAGCTTTTAAGTCCGAACTGCTCATTGAGAACCTGCGCTAAATCAGTCGTAGTGGCCGATGTCATTGTTGAAGTCCTCGCTAACGCGGCATATTTGTAAAGGTGGCAAACTTCGCACTATTGTAACCGTTCACTCGATCGTCGCTGATCGCCACCATGTATCTATCGCAACTCACCCTCCCACCCAAAGTTACGTCGTTTTCGACGTGACTTTCGGAGGGGAGGGTCGGAGCCCCAGCGACGGGGAGGGAAATCCCCCTCTCCGCTCGCATTACTCGCGACTCTCCCGCGGGGAGAGTTAACTGGTGGTGGCGTTCAGCGAGAAGTGTCGAAAGGTGACCAATTTAAGCCCGCAGATAGACGCCTTGTTTCTCAAAATGCCGAATGAAGATCCAGTTGATCAGGAAGAATAACGCCAAACCGGTTAGCGCATACCAGGCTGGCGAGTCGTTGGGAAAGAAGGGTTGGACCGCGTCGCCAACCAACGAGTGCAAGACGTAGGCCAAGAGCGCGTTGGTACCAAAAGTGCGAAAGATCGCCAACTGAACACCCCATAGATCGCAGACGACGAAGAATAGCCAATAGACTAACAGTGAGAAGCCCGCCGAGAAGGTCAAGTAGGAGAGTGTCCCCGCGCGCTGACTCATCATCCAGTAATTCCACTTGCGCTCCATTTGTCCGGGTGGCTTGACAAACGGAGGCTCGGCCAACCACGCCTCCCAGTTCTTAGCTTGGGCACGTTTATTGGCTAGCCGTTCGCTGTTGGGCCACACCGGATCACTGGCTAA
>JBGSJT010000349.1:0-10833 GCA_041741715.1 Pirellulaceae bacterium
GGTCGCTTGATCGGCGACTTGGCGGAATGCATCTCCGCAGATCAGGCGACCCACTCGCTGGCGCGTCGAGCTGGTATTCCTGCTGATTTTCGCGAAAGCGGCGTTGTACCCCTAAGCTTAAAGCATTGTCGGTAGTTTCCAAGTACGGTAGGGACTGGTGAATCTCAGCCGCTAGCCGTGGGCATTCGGGTGTAGTTTGGACTTGCAAGCCCACGGCTAGCGGCTGAGGTTCACTAAAGAAAAAATCACTGCGTTGCGGGTTGTTGTTGCGAGGCACAATGCCAGGCACCGAGTCCACCAATCAGATCGTAGGCATCCAGGGGGACTACCTCCCGTCGTGGAAACAGACGACCGAGCACCTCGATCGCCCCCTGATCCGTGGCGTCGTGACGGAAGGTGGGAACCAGTACCGAGCCATTGGCCAGCAGGAAATTGCAATAGCTTTCCGGGACGCGCTGGCCATTCACAAAGCGCGGCGGAGGAGTCGGGAGCGCATGCACCGTCAACAGTTTTCCATGAGCGTCGTGCGCCTGTTGCAACTGTCGCATATTTATTTCCAAACCCTGGCGATTTGGATCGTTGGGGACGGAACTAGTCGCAGCCACCAGGTTGCCTGGAGCGACGAAGCGGGCCAACTGGTCGATGTGTCCATCGGTGTCATCGCCGAGTAGACCTCCGCCATCGACCCATAGAATCTTTTCTACCCCCAACTGTCTCCGCAATTCGTCACAGATCATATCGCGTGACCAACCTGGATTGCGAGCGGGGCTGAGCAGGCAACTGCTGGTCGACAACAGTGTTCCCTGGCCATCGGTCTCCAAGCCTCCTCCTTCGCAGTGCATGGCCGACATGCTGCGCGGGCAGCCGAGGCTGCGACAGATCAACTCGGTGGCGGCGGCGTCTTGATCGTAGGGAGGATACTTGCCACCCCAAGCATTGTATTTCCAATCGATGCCGACCAGCGAGCCATCGTCCTTGCGGCGGACAAAGGTGGGCCCAAAGTCGCGGATCCAGACGTCGTTGGTGACGATGGGAACCAAGTGAACATTGGGCATGTCCCGCAGCGCCTCTTCGGCGGCAGGTTGCACGGTCTCTGGTCCAGTCAAAACATGTACCGGCTGGAATTTAGCAAGAGTGCTAATGAACTTCACGAAAGTGGCTGGAATCGGGTCAAAGTTTCCGGGCCATGTGTCGTGGTTATGAGGCCATGCGATCCAGGTGGCAGCTTGCTGCTCCCATTCGGCGGGCCAAACATGCGGACTAGAAATCTTCATATAATTTGGTTCGGTTGGCGACCGATATTCCATCAGGAGGTGGGGCTCGAATCAATAAAACGTTGCGTCAACGGGCCGTAGGCATCGATTCGCCGGTCGCGTAAAAACGGCCAATGCGTGCGCACGACATCCAGCCGCGATAGATCACAAGGGACGATCACCAGTTCTTCGCTATCGTGGCTGGCGCGATGCATGATTGTGCCGCTCGGATCGGCCACGAAAGAAGCTCCCCAGAACTGAAGCCCATCTTCGATCCCCACGCGATTGGTGGCCGCGACGTAAAGTCCATTGGCGATCGCGTGCGCTCGCATCGACGTCTCCCACGAATTGTGCTGAGTGACACCGTATTCGCCACGTTCCGCTGGGATCCAGCCAATCGCCGTGGGATACAACAAAATCTCCGCGCCGCGCAAGGCAAACAGTCGCGCCGCCTCGGGATACCATTGATCCCAACACACGCCCACTCCTAGACAAGCGAATTTAGTCTTGGCCACCGTGAATCCCAAATCACCAGGAGTGAAATAGAATTTTTCGTAGTACAGCGGATCGTCGGGAATGTGCATCTTGCGATAGAAGCCCACTAGACTGCCATCGACGTCAAAAGTGACTGCCGTATTGTGGTACAGGCCATGCGTGCGTCGTTCGAAAATGGAACAGGTGATTACCACACCAAGTTGTTTGGCCGCCGCTTGTAGCCGTTGGCTGGTGGGGCCAGGGATGGTCTCGGCCAGATCGAAATTGACATGTTCTTCACGCTGGCAGGGGTAGGGCGTATTGAATACTTCTTGCAAACAAACGACATTGGCCCCCTCACGCGCCGCTTGCGACACGCGTTCCAGGGCTTTGTCGATATTCGCCTGCTTATCGGCGGTGCATGTCATCTGCACCAATGCTAAGTTGACAATCTTTGAATGGGTCATTGTATAAGGTTTAAGTGCGTGAACAAAATCGCGGGAGTGTTCATTATAGGGACTGACACCGAAGTTGGTAAAACTTATCAAGCCTGCAAACTGGCGCGGGCCGTCGGTGCCAAAAACCTTCGGGTCGGAGTTTACAAGCCGGTGGCCAGTGGCCTAGTAACTGAGGAACATGCTGCTGAAGGATTGTCCAGCGATGCGGCCTTACTACAAGCCGCTGCAGGAACGTCGGTGCCACTGGCACGAATCTGTCCCCAATCATTTCGTGCGGCTGTGGCCCCGCCACTGGCCGCACGGCTCGAAGGACGCGAGGTCGACGAGAACATGTTACGGGCCGGAGCGGAGTGGTGGAAGAACGCCTGCGATTATTTAATTGTCGAAGGGGCAGGGGGCGCGTTATCCCCGATTTCTGATTCGCTCACAGTGCTCGACCTGGCCTGTGAGCTAGGGCTGCCACTGATCGTCGTCGCCGCCAATCGCTTGGGGGTCGTCAACCATCTGTTGCTGACCCTGGAAGCGCTCGCGTCTCGCAGTCTTAAGACAATCGGGGTCGTGCTGAACGATCTGCCCAGCAGCATCCCACTCACACCTGATGCACTCCTGGCACGTCAGACTAACTACGAATTGCTGAGGCAGTTTGTCGATGCAGATATCGAAATCACAGACGCCATGGAGACGCTGCTGCCACGACTCGACTTGCCGTCACCCAAGCCCACGGGTTAGTGCCGAAACCCTAAGCATCTTTGGGGAAATAACTGTCGTAGCCACGTTCGCCAGATCGTAGACTCCCTGCGGTCTGGCGACCGCGGCTACGGGGTAAGTTCCGTTTGGTCATGCACCGTGGGGCTATCGCAGGCCAGTTCCCGACAGCATCGCTTGCCGAAGATCTTTGTCGACCGGCGAATCGGAGAGCCACACTCCGAACAGCGCTTGTTTGAAAGCCAGGCCAGGAACCGCGCCTTGCACCGTCCCGTTTTTAAGTATGTAAAGCCCTTTGTTGGGAACATGCACAAAGTCGTAGATGTCGTTCTTATTAACTTGGTCCTTGAGTGTCTCGACGAACATCTGTGTTTCGTTGGCGATTTCGGCGGTCTTTCCGCCGGTCGCGTTGTCGAGACCCTCCCGCAGTGAAGCGACCAAGGCGTCGCGGTCGACAAAGCCCGAAGTAATCTTAACTCGAATCGCCATCAGTTCATCGGCCGCCACGATGGCTTGCCCATCGCGACTGGGCTTTTGCAAATAGAGTCCGCTTTCGTAGATCTGTATAAACGTTTTCGTACGCTTCCCCACGCCATTGAGTTGCAGGGCTTGGCCGCCAATCTTCAATTGCTGGGACAGTTCGGCACTGGCGCTAGAAGCAGCCATGAGAAACAAAAGTGCCGCGAGCGGTAAAGTGCGAATTCTTTGCATTCGTGCCTCCGTGTACGAAAGTATCTCGAAAGGTCGCCGTTAATTTCTGGTAGGTTAGCAAGACCATGCCCATGCTCCTAGAGCGAATTTGTATGGTTACTGAGTTATTCCCCGCCACATTACTTAGATTTTGAGGGTTAAACAACGATGAGTCTTTTGCGTCGGGAGTCGATCATCGCCACGGGTTGCATATTGCTGTTTGGCGCACGGTTACTAGCTGTCGAGCCCACGCACGGCGACATCGAGTATGCGCGGGTTGACGGCCATCCCCTGACGCTCGATCTGTATTTGCCCAACGGAATTGAGAGCCAAGCTCCATTGATCGTGTGGATTCATGGTGGCGCATGGCGGGCGGGGAGCAAGGACAATGTGCCAATCACACCGCTGCTGGAGGCCGGGTTCGCAATCGCCAGCGTTGACTATCGTTTAACTCCCGTCGCTCCATTTCCGGCACAGGTGCACGACATCAAGGGGGCCATTCGCTTTCTGCGGGCTACGGCTGGTAAATATCAACTCGATGGCCAACGCGTCGTTATTGCTGGCGCGTCGGCTGGAGGCCACTTGGCCGCACTGGTCGGAGTCTCTGCGGGAGTGCACGAACTGGAAGGGACTGTCGGCGATCACACAGAGCAGTCCTCTGCCGTGCAAGCCATCGTCTCCTACTACGGTGCATCGAACTTGCAGTCCATCCTATCGCAATCGACGCCTCACGGATTGAGCGTCCGTGTGCCTGCCCTGGATCTATTGCTTGGCGGCCAACCAGACCAGCTACCCGAGCTTGCAAAACTGGCCAGTCCTGTGGCGCATGTCCACTCTGGCGATCCACCGTTATGGCTATTGCATGGGGATCAAGACCCGCAGATGCCCATCAATCAATCGCACGAATTGGTCGGCGTGTATGAAGCAGCAGGCCTGACGGTTGATTTTCAAGTCGTCCACGGCGCAGCCCATGGCGGCTCTGCCTTCACCACCCCCACGCGACTCGATCGGCTGGCCAAGCAATTGCATCAAGTTTTAGATTAGTTGGACAGCCCCAGCGTATTACGAAGTCAAACGCAACGATTGAAAGCGAACAACACTTACGCCCCCTTGGCGAGCAGCATGTCTAAGATCACACGTTGGAGCTTCACCTACAATTCTGGGCTGTTCAGATACTGCGCCATTTGGTTTTGATGCGCTTCGCTACTACCCATCACGGCTTCGTCGACAGCACCAGCGAAATCACCAAGCAAGGCTTGCTCGGGCGAGTTGTTTGCGAGCTGATGCATCACACGCTCGTTTTCCTTGACTTTGTCTCGGATCGTAAATACATAGTTGATAAGATCGTTGTCCGTTAGCTCGTCAGTTACGAACAATTCATTAAGTCGAGCGATTATCTGCGACAACCACTCTTCTTTTTTTGATCGCGGTTTTGGAAAGCTGCGAAGCGAGCTTGTCGATGAACGCTTGCTCGGCACCCGCCGGGTAGAGCTTTTCATATTTTTCCCAGGTCTTGGGCTAAGTCGTTTTGACGTACTCCAGGCAATCTTCGGTGTAGAGTGCCAGTTTCCGATCGTACTTGGCAGGATCGCCGAGCTTCCAGCCGCCAGCGACCATTTGGTCGATGATGTCTGCCTGAAAAGCGGCTTCTTTGGGGTCAGCATTCATCTTACTTCTTTCAATGGTAACCCGAAGCGTAAGCGAGGATCTCTGGGTAACCCGACGCGTAAGCGAGGATCTCTTATGTATTGTCTCGCAACCTCGCTCACGCGTCGGGTTTCCAACATCAGTTCCTCGCTTACGTGTCGGATTTCTTGTCCTGCCCGTCAAGTGTGTAACGGACGACTCGCTCAAGCCCTTCGTCATCAAACACCCAGCGGATGCTGCCGCGTTCCGCCCACCAATTTTCTGTCACCTCTGGCAATGCGTCTTCCTTGAGCCTGCGAGTACACCACGCTTTCAAATCTGCTCGAACTTTCTTCGGCGGTGCTTCAAATGCTCCGACCACTGCGTGCATGTGGTTCGTTCGGCAGTTGACGGCGTGGCAAATCCACTTTCGATGTTCACAGGTTTCGCGCACCTGTTTTTCAACGAGTTGCCGTTGCAGAAGGCTGAGGATCTTTGCGTCTTCGGTCATTTTAGCGGCGGCTTCCAGCTCGCGAACCGGATCAGGCAATTGCCAGCCTTTGTGATATTCGATCCAGCCACGCTGGTCGCCAGGCAACCAGGTGCCACACGTCGCGATTGTAATAAAGAAAGCAATCGGATCATCCATCAGAAGACTCCCTGGTAACCCGATGTGTCAGCGAGGCGAACCGCGTGCGACGCTGTTCTGGACCTCGCTCACGCGTCGGGTTTCCGTTGTCCGATCCTCGCTCACGCGTCGGGTTTCCATCCGCTTGGTAACCCGACGCGTGAGCGAGGGACTCACCGTCGTAGTCTCGCATCTTGCTGATCAGGTGCATCAAGAACAGCAGCGATCCGTCGCTAAATCGCGGCAGTCCTGGACCAAAGCGTCCGTCAAAGCCTTTCAGCTTGTGTTCGTCCTGGATGGGGCCTTCGACTTTCTTCCAGTCGACGCCGAAGGGGGGATTGGAGAGCATGTAGTCGAATCGGTCGGCATAAAGTTGGTCGTCGCTGAGCGTATTGCCCAGTTTGATGCGGCTGACATCCTGCCCTTTGATCAGCATGTCGCCTTTGCAGATCGCGTAGCTTTCGGGGTTCAGTTATTGGCCAAAGGCTCGCATGACCGCTTCCGGATTTAGCTCGTGAACGTATTCCATGCCGCTGGAAAGGAACCCGCTTGTCTGGGAGAAATTGATCGTCATGACGTATCTTGTCCAGGAGATAGCATGCTCAATGCCCTGCACGACAGCAAGCAAGGGGGACCGCTTACAAACAGGGTCCAGAAACGCAAAAAACCCAACGATTTGTTGGGTTTTTTGCAGAGCGGGCGATCGGGCTCGAACCGACGACATGCAGCTTGGGAAGCTACCACTCTACCAACTGAGTTACGCCCGCAGGTGATCTTTCATCTCACAGTATAATCCAATTCCAAAGCTGATGGTACGCTAGCCAACGCGGATTACAAGTCGGAATCACGATCGAAATAACAGACTGCGGAATAGACTCTTGCGTTGGGACTTGGCCTGCAATTGGGATTCCAACTGCTTGACCACTGGGTCGGATGCGCCGCAAATATCCTTTAGCAACGCGAGTGATTTAGTGGCTGCCGGAAGATTGCGTTGTTTGATGGCCAGTTGCGTTTGGAATATAAACAGGGCCTTGGCTTCGTCGATATGCAGTTGCTTGGCGTCCAGGATGGGAGCAACCATCTGATGAGCTTTGTCAGCGTCGTCTTCGTCGGTGAGAACGAATTGAGCCATGGCGATTCTAGCAAAGATATAATCCGGGAAGTCAGCATGGAGCTGCTGGATTCGCTCTCGAATGCGCGCTTCGGCCTGCGTTCCATCGCGACTGGCCCAGACCGCGCACTGATTGTAAGCGGCGGTGCAGTTGTCGGGCTCGGCAGCGAGCACCTGCTCGTACATTGCTTCCGCCTGTTCGTAGTTCCCCGCGTTGTTCGCTGTGACCGCTTGAGTTAACGCCTCGATGACCCAGGGAGGGGAAGACGAAGGGCGGGGCTCGGTCGTAATCTCAGCCACAAAGCTCCGCGCCTCGATCCACTGGCCGTTGCTATAGATGCGATGCGGGCCAGAATCGACAAGCCCTAGCTGAATCAGAAATTGCTGACAGTAGAATCGCAGTTGGTCGGGACCGCGGCAGCCGAAAGTGAACTGCTTGAGTGCCTCAAGCTGCTCTGGAGTCTGTTCGATGCGAGCCATGCTGACTGCTATTTGGCGCGATTGGGGATCTCCTCGGTCAAGCAAGGCGGGGGTCAGCCTAGCGAGCATCTGCCTTGCTTGCGGTGTGCCGAGTTGCCCAGCATGTTCGAATTTGAATTGATTGACGATGGCGGAGGGAATCCAGTTGGTGGTCGAGAATGGCCATGGAGCGTGCCCGGTACCAGCCTCCAAATCGGCTAGGTTCTCATCGGCTGCGTCCGGATGTGGATGAGTTCGGCAACATTTTTTCCATGTCGCGCGAGCGCTCCGTTCATCCCCCAGCCGACATTGCGCGTAAGCCAAGAAGTGTTGTTGAAATGCGAAGCGTGACCCGAGTTCCTTCGCATCCACGAGGCTGGCTAGAGTGACGATGTCGGCGTCGCGTCCCAAATGTGCCAGGGCCTCAAGCTGAGCGACGTGCGCATCGGCTTGCCTAGCTGGTGTGGCTACGAATTCGTCTGCGACCCGCTGAGCCTCTTCAAATCGACCTGCCAGAAAATAGAGCTTGGCTAAGGTCGCCGAAGCGAATTGGTTTTGGGAATCCAAGGCTCGCGTCCCCTCCACCACACTCACCGCTGCGTCGATCTGCCCAGCATGAAAGCAAGTGACTGCCAGGTTATTGCGAGCTGGCACAAATGCGGGTGCCTTCGCCAGCAACTCGCGGCATCTCTGCTGGGCTTCGTCCATTTTGGCGAAGTGCAAAAGTCTTACGCTTTGCTCGTGCAGTAGCAGACAATCCAATTCCTCGCCTTCGGGAAAGTTTGATTGTTGAATTCTGCTTTCAACTTCCGGTAGCAAGCGGTCAATGGCCGATAGAGCGCGTCGCGCATGCTCGTGATCGGGCCAGCGCGCAACAAACTCACGGTAATTCACTAAGGCGATCGCGGGACAGATGCTAAGCAACGCCTCTTGGGCGAATACTATTTTGGCTTGTGGGTCGTTGGGCTGTAGGTTCGTCAGTCGCTCGGCGGCTTCACAGCACGCTTCATGATCGCCACTTGTTTGATACAAATGGACCAAGGCTTCCAAGATGACAGCATGGCTCCCACCATGCTCGGAGTCGAGTCGCTCGAGCGATGCCTGGGCCTCCTGGAACTGCCTGTTCTCAACCAGTTTATGCGCTTCATCCAATCGTCTGAGTTGCTTACCGGAGAGCTTGCCCGAAGACAACCGCACCGCGCCACTCGCTGGTTGCTCGCGCCGCTTGCGAGACTGCTGCAGTTTCTTGACGCGATTGCGTTCGGTGGCTTGTTTGTTTCTTGCCATGCTCCGCTCCTTCTTTAATGCTAGGCTTTAATGCCAGGGACAAACCTCAAACCAGAAATCCTAACTCCAAGTTGGCGATCTGTGCAATTCTCAATGGGATATGATTTTGCGAAGGTAGGGGGGCAGTTTTGGGTGAGTATTCCAACTTGATGAACCACTCGCTGGCGCGGCGAGCTGATATTGGCGGTCAGCCGCTGATGAGTTTTAGCAAATCGCCAATACTGCGGTGGGCTTCGATGGGATGCCGCAGGGGCTGCTCGGTCAGTACTTCGTATTGATTTTGCCGCCCCACTTTCTTGCGCGAGATGACTTGGGCCTGTTCCAAGTCGTGGATGATCCGCTGCACGGCTCGTTCGGTGATACCGACGCGCTGAGCCACCTCGCGGAGCACGATGCCGGGGGAGGCGTGCAGCACGATCAACACGTGCGCGTGGTTGGTCAAAAAAGTCCAGCGATGGGGAGCGTCGACAGCCACTACCTCTCGACTGAGTAGCCCTCCAGCTTGCTCTGCGTTACCAGTCCTGCCTCGGGCTGTCGCCGATTTCGCGTCTTCACGGGGGGGCTGTTTTTTGCTCTTCATCATGGTCCGCCTAGTCTCCTAACTGCTCCAATGATACTGCCTCTCCCCCCCAGTAGCTAGGAATCGGCGCATGTTACGAATTACTTTTCACGAAAAACCATACGTGTTACTTATTGTTTTTCTAAGGTTTATTCGCAACTGATCGGATTTTCTCGTAGAAACCAGCCAGCAATAGACGACACACTATTGACGACAATGTTTTCGTGCTTTATTATTCGTGCTAACATTTTCAGGAAAGGATGTTCGTCTATGACCACTTCGAACTGGCTCTCGTTGGCACTGTTGCTGACTCCCGTTATCTTACTCGCCCTGGCTGGCCTTCCCCGGTCCTGGGCCAATGCTCACCGCGCTTTTCTGCGAACTTGGGTTACTCGCTGGGCGGGCCTGCAAGCCTGCCTTGCGATATTGCTGGCGGGGGGCCTGTTGACAGGGGGTTTTCCAACGCTGTCGCAGCAGTGGTGGACGGGCTGGGAGCCGGTTTCGATCGGAGTCTACTATGACGCTGTGACTAGTCTGATGTTCGCGTTGGTCAGCTTGGTAGGCTGGGTGGTCTGTAGCTATTCGCAACGCTACTTGGACGGGGAAGTGGCACAGGGGAACTACTATCGCTGGATCGCGGTCACCCTGGGGGCGGTCTCGCTGATGGTCGTGTCGGGAAACCTGCTGATGTTTCTGGCGTGTTGGATCGCCACCAGTCTGGGGCTGCATCAATTGTTGTTGCATTACAGTCACCGCCCGGCCGCCCGCCGCGCGGCTTGGACAAAGTTTGTGATCAGTCGTATTGGGGACGCCGCCCTGTTGGTGGCCGCCACGGTGCTCTTCGGAGAGTACGGCACGCTTGAGTTCTCGCAACTATTCGCCACCATCGACACCCAAGCCATCACGCCTGGTTTGCAAGTGGCGGGATGCTTGATTGTCGTGGGTGCCGTAACGAAGTCAGCTCAGTTTCCCTTCCACTCGTGGTTGCCGCACACCATGGAGACTCCCACCCCCGTATCGGCTTTGATGCACGCAGGGATTGTAAATGCGGGTGGCTATCTGGTGATTCGCTTAAGCCCAGTGCTGTCGCTCACGCCGTGGGTGCTCAGCGGACTGGCGCTCATCGGCGGGATTACGGTGTGCTATGCGGCTATCGTCATGTTGACACAGACCAGTGTCAAAAAGTCGTTGGCTTATTCGACCATCGCACAGATGGGATTTATGATGTTGCAGTGCGGGCTAGGAGCGTTCTCCGCCGCGATGTTGCATATCCTGGCCCACTCGATCTATAAGGCGCACGCCTTTCTCAGCAGTGGCAGCGTGCTGAGCGAAAACGCGGCGATGCGTGGCGGAGAGCAGGACTCAACACGGGTTGTGTCTTGGGCGCGAGCCTTGCAAGCCGCTGCGATTAGCGCGACTTGCCTGCTGGTTGCGATGGCCGCCTGTGGGATTAACCCGGCGGCCAAGGCTGGTGGTCTGCTGTTGGGCTCGATCCTTTGTTTGGCGCTGACGAGCTGGTTGTCGCAAGTCTTGGCAACAGGTCAGCGACCACTGGTGCTCAGAGGAATCCTAGTCTGCGGTCT
>JBGSJT010000350.1:0-15010 GCA_041741715.1 Pirellulaceae bacterium
GTTATGTCGTATTCGACATAGCTTTCGGAGGGGAGGGTCGGAGCCCCAGCGACGGGGAGGGAAATCCCCCTCTCCGCTCGCATTACTCGCGACTCTCCCGGAGGGAGAGTTACCTCGTGGTGGCGATCAGCGAGAAGTGTCAAATTTTGACGGGGCTAAGCAATCCAAAGTGCTACTTTGTCTCAATTCCCAGGTCTACGGTGAACCGTTATCCGCGAATTTTTAGCACGGCACAAAAAACCCGCTTGACTGAAGCGCAGTCCTGGTGTACTATATCACCAGTACACACGCTTTCTCGGGGTGCCTCATGCAACTTTCCATCGAGCCCGACAACGGCTTGCCGATCTACGAACAACTGGTGCGGCAAGTCAAGTTTGCAGTGGCAGAGGGGATCGTGATTCCAGGCCAAGTGATCCCCAGCGTCCGCGAGCTGGCTAGGCAGTTGGCGATCAATCCCAACACTGTCCAACGCGCCTTTCAGCAATTGCAGGACGAACAAGTTCTCCAGGCGCTGCGCGGTCGCGGCATGGCGGTCTGCGCCGATGCCAAGCGTCGCTGCGTCTCCGATCGTCAAACACTTCTGGCCGAGCGCTTAGCAACCGTGGTGGAAGAAGCCCTGCGCGGTGGACTGGAACCACCGCAGCTTCGCGACATGTTCGAAAACTCGATAAAACGCTTCCAGCAAATGCAAGGAAACGAACCGAAGTAATCCAGTCTCCCGCTCCACTCACCCCAGTCTTTTCCGAAGGTCGCGACTATGACACTCGCCATCAACGTCGAACACGTCTCAAAATCATTCGGCAAGAATCGAGTCCTGGATGATGTTTCATTACAAGTTCCCACGGGCGTCGTCTTCGCGCTGCTAGGTGAGAACGGCGCTGGCAAATCGACGTTGATTCGTGGACTACTCGGCTATCATCGCTTTAACTCAGGAAGCATCAACGTCTGTGGCTTCGACCCACAGCGCCAGCCGCTCGACGTCCGCCGCGCAGTAGGCTACGTCTCGGATGCACCAGGACTCTACGAATGGATGACCATTGCTCAAGCGGGCTGGTATGCCAGCGGTTTTTATTTTTACTCGAAAGACTTTCTGACCAACTACGATCGGCTGACTCAAGAATTCAATTTGCCCGCCGACGCCAAGATCCGCGATCTGTCGAAAGGGATGCGAGCCAAAGTGGCGTTGTCGTTGGCGATGGCCTTCGATCCACAACTTCTGATTTTGGATGAACCCACTTCCGGACTTGATCCCCAGGTCCGACGTTCTTTCCTAGAGAGCATGATTGATCGGGCGGCCGCTGGGCAGACGGTGTTTCTTAGCTCGCATCAGATTCACGAAGTCGAACGAGTGGCTGATTGGGTCGCCATATTACATGCAGGCAAACTCCAAGTCGTCGCACCCTTGGATGAATTGAAGAACGACGTACGCCTGCTCACTTATTCACTCCGCGATCCACTGGTCGCACCACCCGAATTACTACACGAGATGCACGTGTTGCATCGCACTCAAATTGGCCGCACGGTGCGCTTGATGGTCAAGGGACTGGACGATGCGACGCTTGAGCAGTTGCGACACGATATCAATTTGTTCGACATCAGCGACAACCGCGCAAGCTTGGAGGAGTTGTACATCGGCTTTACGCAGTCGCAGCAGCCAGACAACATCTTTCATTCGAATGCAATATCGCCCTCAGATGAACCTCAAACCTCCATCCCCAAGATCCGCGTCGGATAAACCTCCAAGGGGACCACAAAATTACAGTATTTTTTCGATACTTCTCGCTGAACGCCACCACGAGGTAACTCTCCCTCCGGGAGAGTCGCGAGTAATGCGAGCGGAGAGGGGGATTTCCCTCCCCGTCGCTGGGGCTCCGACCCTCCCCTCCGAAAGCTATGTCGAATACGACATAACTTTCGGTGGGAGGGTGACTTGCGCTCAAACATGGTGGCGTTCAGCGAGAAGTGTCATTTTTTCTCCATCTTTTTGCCGCACATTTTTTTGTCGAAAATACCAGCGGCTGTTCGAGTGTGGCTGTCAACTTCAATTTGGAACGAAAACGGCCACTCCCAAACGCGATCGACAAAAAGATGTGCGGCAAAAAGATAGTACCTGTCGCCCGGCCGCTTACGCGTCGCGGCTCATTGGAAACTTAAACTTGAACTTAAACTGAAACATTAACCCTCAAACCGTAAAATCATGTCCCATCCATCCTCCGCTTGGCGCGCTCTCGTCTGGAAAGATTTTCAACAAGTCAAATCAGCGTTGCTGTTGATGACGCTAGGGATTCTGGCTTTTCAACTGATCGCCCTGATCGGTTGGAAAATGATACCGGAGCAGCAGAACGTCAATCCGCTCATCCTACAGTTGACATTCTGCTTCATGACACCCATCGTGGCGATTATGGCTTGCGTGGGTCTATTGATCGGTCAAGAGCGACAGACTGGTAGTTGGGCCTGGTCGAGTTCGTTGCCGCAAAGTTGGCGACAAGCGTTGGCGAGCAAAGTGTGCGTTGGGCTGGGAGCCAGTTTGCTGACCGTGATTCCGCTAGTCATTGTTCCCGCGATCTTGTGGTTTCTGGGATATCGCATCGAGCTGAACGATCGTGCAGATTTGATTTGGATTCCATCGGCGGCGTTGCTGCTGATGTTGGAATTGGGAGTTTTTCTGTCGGTTGCTGTGTTGATTTTTCGAGATTCGCTGACAGGCTTGATTGTGGGTGGAGTCTTGACCACGATCGTGCAATTCGGTTTGGCTTCAGCTGGTGACTACTACTTCACTCGATTCATGGGAATCAACCTAGAAGAGAGGCTGCACGCGAGAAGCCACTTGATTATTTTTACGCTCCAAGTTGGCGTGTTATTGTTGCTAGGCTGTGCAGCCCTGCTGTGGTTGTTTCGCTGGAGGTGGAGCTATGGCCAATCGACAGAAATCACGTGGCGACGTCGACGCGCCCGTCTATCGGTGGCTACGGTACCTAACGCGAACCCCATTGTTGCGAGACGTTCGCCACCCCGTAGCGAATTCTGGATGCTGCTGTCGCATAGTTTTCGATCGTCACTCTTTTTGCGATTGACGATTTTTGCAGGAGCGGTGGCGTTTTTGGCTATACACTACCGCGAACAACTCGGTATGAGTTCGGCAACCGCCTTGGGCTTGGTTACTCTCGTGGCAGTGGCCTTGTTTGGAGTGACCACTTTCGATGCGGACCACACGCTGCGGCGATATCGTTTTTTTGCCGATCGCGGTGTAACGACATGGCGATTCGTAACGGCTCGATCGATTCCTGCAATGGCGGCGTGTGGCCTGCTCACGGCATTGGGGACGATCTACGCGGCTATGACGTCGGAGCAATGGGAATTAGAGCAGGCGGCGTTCATGTTGTGGTTCGTTCTTCCCTCAGCCCTCATCGCACTCTGCGGTGCTTTTCTCATTGGCGCACTTAGTTCATTGTGCTTTGATCGTGTGGTGTTTTCATTGGCGGTCACGCTCATGACGATCCTGGGGATTACCATCCCGGGGAACGTGGTAGCGCAGAGCGATTTCTATCTACACGATGTTTCTCCAGGTTGGTACGTGGTTGGGGCCTGGTGTGCCGCTCCACTTTCCGTGCTGCTGGGGGTAGCCAGTCTATATTGGTTGGCACCAAAGTGGCTGATTCAAGACACGCCCCGACTGCCGCGATATTTAGCTTGGATCATGCCGACGCTGGTGCTGCTCCCATTCGGCCTCCCCATGGTGTTTGGTTTTCTGTTTCTCCCCAATGTGACATGGCAGGGAATCGACATCGAATCGCAGACCCGCCCGATGATCGATGCACACTTCGCTACCGCGCTGCTGGCCATCGAACAGCCAGCGCTAGTGGAACGCGTTGCCACGGAAGCCAGCCTCGCCCAAGCCATACCGATTCGGATTCAAGATGCAGCCGCAATTTCAGGCTCGCTGGATCGTTCTAATGAGTACTTCCTCCGCGAGTGGTGGGACGTTAAGAACGAGGAACAGGTATCCGCTTGGTTGACAGAACTAAGCGATACATTGAATGAGGAAGTAGCAGTAGCGAAAGGTGAAGCCGATACGACAATAAGCGGCGTCATGAGTCCACGGTTGGATCAGGCAGGGAAGCGAATCGCTGAATTGATTAGCACGACCGCCTACTTGGGCGATCTCTTGGCTCGACGCGATCAATTGGAGTTGGCGAAACGGGCGTGGGGTATCAACAAACGCTTACAGGAGATCGCAATTGTCGACCAAGATGTTCCGTTAGAATTCTTGGCTCAACGACTATCCGCTTTCACCTTCGATCACATGCTTGGAAAGCTCACCGCCGAGCAGTTGGCACAACTTGGGACCGAGAGTGAGATCCGCGCCACGCTGCTTCCCGATTCTGGTCTGGCTAGTTCGCAAGCACGCATGGCTATTCGAACCAGGGCTAGCAAGCTACTACAAGAGTTGCGGAATACGCCACTCGATTGGAGTTTTCACCAGTACAGTGAGTTGCCATGGCCCACCAAAATCGTCCCGACACTACGCTGGCGACAAGAGCGTTCGTTGGCGTTGGAGTTGCAGTTGGCGCTCGCGGCCATCGATGCGGATCAAATTCGAGAACCGATACCACTCGCTTTGCTGAGCGAAACTTATCTTGCTTGGCGGGCACTCCGGTATGCTCGCGCTCCACTCGACGCGCGCTTGAGCCAGCTCATGTCAGACAACCCCTGAGTGAAAGCGGGGGACACCATATTTCGTACGTCAGGCTTTCCTGCCTGACATGAAAGGCCACTTGTGTCAACACACACAACCAAACGAAAGTCGATGAAGTTCCAGTCTCATTAACGACTCGCTACTCCAAGTCGTCCTGAGTAATGTCCTCTTGCGATAGATGACGAATAGCGTATTCGACAACCTGTGTGTCGTCGAATGAAAACAGAATGCGATGGGTTGGGCATTTCGAAACGCCGAAGTTCATTTGGTGAAGCCGGAATTCGAAGGCGTCTGATTCCTGGGCAAGCGGATAACGCTGGGCTGAATCGGCAAGGGATTGAATAGTCTCCTCGATTTTGACTAACCATCGAGCGGCTTGATTGGGGCTTCGATTCGTAGCCCACCACGCCGCCGACTCATAAAGCTGGATGGTTGCGCGCGGGAGAATTTTGACAACGCGAATCAATCGGTAATTCCTAATCTACGACGCACCTCCGCAAATGCATCGGAAAGTGACTGCGCTTTGCCTGCGGCGCTATCTACGATACCCTGCTGTACATCCGCAACGGCTGCAGCGTATTCGGAATCTTGACGCCATTGCTTGACCAATTCTTCAACAGACGAATAGCCTCGGCCTTGCTCGACAATTCGAGAAGCGAATAGCAGAAATTCTTTGAGCTCGGATTGTATCGATTGAGTCGGCATCTTTTGGTCCTTCGTTCAAATTGTAGCTGATCAGTGACGGGCTTGTCAAAAGATGTCTCCGGAATGGCACCGTTCTAGTAAACGGCAACAGCCAAAAGCGTACAGGGACACCGTATTTCGTACGTTAGGCTTTCCTGCCTGACCTGAAGCACCAACTGTGTCCACACACACAACCAACGCTGAACCATGGGACACGACAACAATCATTTCAAAGAGGGCGCGGTCCATTTCGGATGTGCGACGGTATCGCTGGAGTCGCCAGCCCAAATGGTGCGCCCGCCGTCGATGGGGAGACAGACTCCCGTGACAAAAGGGCTGGTGGCTAGAAACACAATCGCCTGCGCTAAGTCGTCCGCTGAACCCTCTCGCTTCAACAAACAATCGTCGATGATTCGTTGGCGACGTTCTAGGCTGATACCTTCGGCCAACTGTATCGGCCCCGGGAGGACTGCGTTGACTCGCACGCCAGGGTTGCGCTGCGCCAATTCGATAGCCAATGAGTGAGTCAGCGCGATGACACTCCCCTTGCTCAAGAAATAGGGAGTGAAATCGCGATAAGGGCGCGAGATGGCCCAATCGCCAATGTTGATGATCGCGCCACCACTGGACTGCTTGGTCATCGCCAACCCAAAATGCTGCCCACACAGCGCCGCCCCTAGCGCATTGACTTGAAAGTACCGCTGATAGTCTTCGCTGCGTGTTTCTTCGAGCGGCTTCGGTTCCCAAATAGCCGCCGAATTGACCAGCACATCGACTTGGCCGAAGTGACCAAGCGTCTCGTTGAGCCACTTGGTCACGTTGGACTCCTCTTGTACATCCCCGGTAACCAACATGGCCCGCAGTCCAGCGACCTGTGTTTGCCCCGAAAGAGTCGCGTCCGCATTGACCTGGGAAACGAATTCATTGGCTTGTGGCGAAGCCTCGTGGGCGTGAAAGACGACACGAAAATTCTGGCTGAGGAGATGCTCAGCGATACGTCTACCCACACGGGGCGCGGCGCTCCCGGTAATAAAAGCCACGGGGGCTGTGGTATTAAATAGTCGCTGGTTGCGTTCGTCCAGCGTCTCGTTTGGTAACATAGAACATCCATTCAAATTGGACTGCGACCCATCGTAGCTGGAGTCGCCAAACTTCAGACTTCTTTAGAGGGTATCGATGTCCGCTTTTTTACAACGCCAGATTATAGTCGGGCTGACCACCTGCGTCGCGTGGTTGGGACTGTGCGCCAGTTTGCCAGCTCAACAGAACATTGCACCGACCACACCCGACGTCAGTTCAAGTCTAAAGAAAATCTTTGATGACTACCACGAACAGTATCTGATTCTGTTTCCACTGGAAGCGACCAATTTCGGCGACTCTCGCTACAACGATCAACTTCCCATTGCGATCTCCGATGACTTTCTAGCCAAGGAGCGATTCTTCTATCAACAGACGCTCGAGCGATTGACGGCCATTGATTCAGCCGTGGCAGATGATACATCGCGTTTGGCGGCGGAAATCCTAGAATACGAACTACGGACCCGTTTGGCCAAGTTCCCGTTTCATTTCGAGCGCATACCCTGCAATCAGTTTGATGGTCTACCACTCACCTTCGCTCAACTTGGGAGTGGAGCTAGTAGTCAGCCGTTCAAAACAATAAAAGACTACGAGAACTGGCTCAAGCGCGTGTCCGCCTTCTCCACGTGGAGCAACGTCGCCATCGAACGCTTTCGACAGGGTATGGCTGAGAACTACGTGCTACCCAAGGTGCTCGTCTCCAAGATGGTCGGGCAACTGCTCGATGAAACAATTGTCAATGAAGATCCAACCAAGAGCCTGTTCTGGGGGCCGATTGAAAAGTTCCCTGAGAATTTCCCGACCGCTGAGCGTGAGCGATTGACTACTGAGTATCGCCGAGCGATCACCGCACAAGTGATGCCAGCCTATCGCCAGCTAGGAGAATTTCTGCGCGATGAATATCTCCCCGTGGCACGCAATTCAACTGGTATTTCGGCGCTCGAAGGTGGTCGCGAGCAATACCAGTACTGGGTCCGCTTCTGGACGACGACCGATTTGACTCCCGATCAGATCTTCGATCTTGGGGAACAAGAAGTCGAACGGATCACGGCGGAGATGGAGCAAGTCAAAACTGAGATGGGCTTTCCAGGGACGCTGGCCGAGTATTTTGAGTTCCTCAGAAGCGATCCGCAATTCAAACCGTTTCAATCAGCCGACGAGGTACTCGATTTCTTCCGCGCGCTGCAAGCCAAATTGCAACCGCAATTGGAGCAAGCGTTTTTGAGATCGCCGAAAACGCCCTTTGAAATTCGCCGCACCGAGTCGTTTCGCGAGAAGACGGCGAGCGCCGAGTACATGCCAGGTTCGGCAGATGGAACGCGACCGGGAATATTCTACTGCCCGATCCCCGATGCGGAAGAATACAACATTACCAGCGGCATGGATTCGCTCTTCTTACACGAAGCACTTCCCGGTCACCATTATCAAATTTCACTGCAGCAGGAAAATCAACAGCTGCCACAGTTCGCGCGAATGCTGTGGTACGGTGCCTACGGCGAAGGTTGGGCCCTGTACTGTGAATCGATCGGCAAAGAACTGGGGCTCTATACCGATGCGCGACAGAAGATCGGTGCCTTGGGAGACGAAATGCACCGCGCCATCCGCCTAGTGGTTGATGTGGGCATGCATTGGAAGGGGTGGACGCGCGAGGAGGCGATCGAGTACATGCTCTCCCATGAGCCGATCGCCGAAGCCGGTGCCGTGGCTGAAGTGGAACGTTACATGGCCTTTACCGCTCAAGCCCTGAGCTACAAAATTGGACAACTTAAGATCAGTGAACTGCGCAAGACTTGTAGTGAGCGACTGAGGCGGGCCTTCTCACTCCCTGCCTTCCACGATCAAGTGCTCCGCAACGGTTGCATGCCCCTGAGTGTGCTTGAGCGCCGACTAAACCATTGGAATGGAGGTGACACAATCACTCAGCATAAATTACATCGCGATATCCCCTACGCAAGTGTCGGTGGAGAGGAATTGAAACTCGATCTCTATATCCCTGAGGGAGTGGTCAAACCAAAGTTAGTGGTCTGGATTCATGGTGGCGGATGGCGTGGTGGATCGAAGGCCAAGCCACCGGTCCGCTGTCTGCTAGATGAAGGTTATGCGCTAGCTAGTGTTAGTTATCGATTCAGCGAGGTGGCCATTTTCCCCGCCCAGATTTACGATTGCAAAGGGGCCATTCGTTGGCTGCGGGCGCATGCCGACGAATATGGCATCAACGCTGATTGGATTGCCGTGGCTGGCAGTTCGGCCGGAGGTACATTGGCGCTGTTGTTGGGTACTTCTTCAGGAGTTGCCGAATTGGAAGGGGACGTGGGTGGCAATCGCGAACAATCCTCGCGCGCTCAAGCAGTGATCAATTATTTTGGGCCGAGTGATTTTGTGTTCCGAGGTGAGACACAACCCGACGTGGCCTACTCAGAAAAGTCAGGAAGTTTTGCTTTGTTGGGAGGCAAGAAGTTCGGAGCAGTCGACAAACAGTTGGAATTAGCCGCCAGCGCAACGCACTATGTTACGCCCGACGCGCCACCACTGTTGGTGCTACATGGCACTGCGGATGAATTGGTCTTACCCAATCAAGCGCAGCGCATCGTCGACGCCTATAGTAAAGTTGGGCTTACCGCGCGGTTGATTTTACTGGACGGAGCTGGTCATGGAGGTGGCCGCTTCTTTTGGGGCGAGCCCATGCAAGCGGCTATTGAGTTCTTGAGTGAGCAAGCGGCTGAACAATGAGGATGATACTTGCGTAGTGGCGGCGGTAGAGACAGTGGTAGGGACGCGAGTCCCAGGTCGGATCTGACGGACCGAAGGTCCAGCCGATTATCTAGCCCAGGCCAAACGCAGCGAGCTTGCGAGCGAAGTGCCGGCCTGGGTCTTCAGCCCGAAGAGAATTGGGTCAACTTGAAAATTGGTAAATCGCACGTCGCTGCGACTGTAGACTCGATTCGAGAACAAAACTCGTATCAACACAAAATCACTAAACGACTATTGGTCGCACAGCCCACGCGGAGCGTCGGGCTACATTTGGGCGCTCGCCATATCATTCACACGGGATGCAAATCCATGTGGGTGGCTAGGGCTTGGCCTTCGATGAGTTCGATGCCAGCCGCTGGTGGCGGGCTCCACGGAGCGGCGCAATGCGGACACTTCTCGCGATCAACGCGTCGCGGGCGTTGACAGCCCGGACAGGGCTCGCAGACCAGCTTCGGAAAAATGGCGATAACAGCCAAGGGCGTGGCCAGTCCCAGGAATAGCGTGGCGATCGTCCACAGCATGGCCGCTCCGCGAGTGAGCCCGCGGCGACGACATAGCAGGTACGTGCATGCGGCCAGTGCCAATGCAGCTAATACGGCCACTACAATCATCACCCACAACAGGTCCGCGCTCGGCAGAACTGCGTCGAGCTTAAGTAACGGAGCACGTCCGGCTACGACATTGTCGACCACGATCGACATGAGAAGTACAAAGTACAGACCACTTGGTACGATGGCGGCGAGTAGTACTACGCCCAGTCCCCTGGACTGTTTGTCAGGTGGTATGAAATGGGTCACTTGCCACTCTGCCGCGTCGCTTGAATCGAGCGTTGCAACGAGGCTGTTGGGGTAATCCAGGGCGACGTATTTCCCCTCGGCCGTCGCCGCGATGGAACTGAATTCACCTATCGGCTTGGGTACCGCACGAAAGGTGGCTACCTCCTGCAGCTTGAGCGGTGGCAGGTGACGGGCGATGCTATAGTTGCGATTCGTCGATACAGGTTCGAACCAATTGGCTCCTCCCGCTTCGTCGACCAATTCAAACTGGTGAAACTTTCCATCGGATAGCAACAGCAGTTGCGGTGCGACTCGGTCGCTAGGGCTGATACTGGTCCCCGCGTCAACTGTCATCTTGAGCAATGTGGTTACGGCACCGCTCTCCGGGGTAAATTGGTAGACTCCATCGGCGTCGGCCCACAGGTTACTGTAGGCAGCATCGGAAAGCGGTCTCGATATTTGCGAACCAAAAGAGATCGGATTGGATGAGAATCGTGCCCCAGGAGCCTCTCCCAATGGATGAAAGCCATCCTGGGAAATGACTCCCGAGAGCGGAGGCTGCTGCCAATCACTGTCGTAAACCAACATCAAGCCGCGACTATCGTAATACATTGTCTGGTTGTTTGACTGCCCAGAATACTCGATCGATGCGAACCGGTTGAGACTCAAACCCATGCGACCACCAGCCATATGTGAAAGCTCTAGTAGTTTCAAATCGGAGGGGAGCGCGGCGTCTAGGTTGGGTTTTTGATCAGAGCGGATCGGGGCGCCTGAGATTGCTATGGTCTCGTAGGAATAGCTATTCGCTTTGCGGACTGACTTGCAGCGATAGTACCAAGGTTGTCCCGAATCGTCCAAGCCGATTTGAGAGTAAACACCTTGTGTGGGACGAAATTTAGTCGACTCATACAAGCCGACACTTAGCGCAAAACAGACAACTGCGGTAACAGCAGATCCAACCACCAACAGCAGTTTTCTTGTCCAATGCCGTGGCTGCAAGGCAAGCAAACTTGCGGTAAAGAGTAGAAGATAGAGGGCGAACACCAACCACCAAGCTGGTGTATTGCCATCTCGCACGAATTCCCAGAATACCAGTAGTGGTCCCGCCACTGCAATTAGCGGCAGCAGTTTTGTGCCGAACCATCGCGCTGGGCGATCAACGCTGATCAATGTGGCGGGATGGAGGAAAAAACAGGCCACGCACATCACAATACTGGGGATCAATTGCGCGGGGCGAAACGGCAAATACTGCAGCCCCATCCACGCAAACCAAAGTGCCGAGCAGATCAGCGGAATCGCACAGGCCACCGCGTACAGAATTGCCCCCGCGATAACCTTCCCGTACATCACTGCGTTGGTTGAGACCGATCGATGGAACAGGTAGCCACGTTGTCGGTCGCTCAAATCGAAGACCGACTGCAACGCACTTAGTACGATCGCGAAGAGGGCCGCTCCCATGGCGCACGACTGCGTGATGTTGTCGGCGTTGGAATAGCTTGCAAAGCGGAAACTAGTAGGTGTCACCAACCATAGGAACACACCAATGATCAAAATGCCAACGGGCAACCACCTTAGGTTTTCTCGCAGTTCCTTAACAACAATGGCGTACATGGCTAAGCTCCGGTGTGGGCCAGGAAGGATTGACTGTCGCGTGAGCGGGACAAGTAAGCGATGACGGCGTCTTCGAAAGTAACCGTCAATCGTTCTGGTTCAGAGTTCGACAAGCGCGCGAGTGCTGCTGCAGTTTCTTGATCGGGATCGGCTACTGTTACGACGGTTCGTCCTCCGAGCGCGCGAGCTTGAATCAGACCCGGTATCGACTCGGTGGCCCGCGAGGCCGGTGGTAAATCGAGTGACCAAGCCGCGACGCGCGCGCGAAAATCATCGACCGTGGTGTGGACTAACAAGCGACCATGGACCATCACCGCGACGCGGTCGGCCACCCGTTCCACATCGTCCAACAGATGACTGCTCAATAGAATGGTCCGCTCCCCTCCATCACAGAAGTCAAGGAGTGTTTCGTTCAGCGCGCGACGACTGACCGGATCAAGCCCCAGCGCGGGATCATCGAGGATGAGTATCTCCGGCTCGGTTGCGAGTGTGAGCGCTAGTGAAACGCCAGCTCGCTGACCACGGCTGAGCGTGCGATTCTTTTGTGCCGGGTCAATTCCGAAGCGTCGCACAGTTTCAGTAAACAATCCCACATTGAAGTTAGGGAAAGTTTGCCGTTGGAATTCTTGACTTTGGCGGACACTCATCCAGCCATACAGAAAGTGACCCTCGATCGTGTAGCCAATCCTGGCGCGATCTTCGGGAGTCAACGACTGTGAATCGCGACCGAAGATTTGGCACGCGCCGCGCGTCGGTTCGAGAAAGCCGAGCAACATGCGGAGTGTGGTCGTCTTCCCCGCTCCATTTAATCCCAGCAGCCCCGTGACCGAGCCGCGTGGAATACTCAAGTCCATATCGTGGACCACCGCCTTGCGTCCAAAGTAGCGTGTCAAGCCGCGTGCCGATATTGCCAAATCGCCCAACATGGAAAGTCCCCCTTTACTTCGTACCGTGCGCTGAAGGTAAGAGTTTTTCGAATCGAAACTGAAGTCGCTCGCTGATCTCTTCGGGCGTGAAATCGAGAGTGATCGCTTCGCTGAGCGCTAAGTCGAGCGCTTCATCTAGTCGACGCAGGCGTTCAGTTTTGGTGTAGATGTTTTTGCGACGGGCGACGAAGTAGCCGCGGCCCTGCTGTGATTCCAGCACGCCATCGCGGACCAGTTCGGCGTAGGCCTTGGCCACGGTATTCGGATTGATCACCAAATCCTTAGCCAATTGTCTTACGCTCGGGAGGGCGTCCCCCACAGAGAGTTTGTCCGAGGCCACCCAGCGGCGAATCTGATCGCTGATCTGTCGATAAATCGACTGCGGGCTACCCGCCGTAATGTGGATCTGCATATGCTCCTCCAAGTTGGCCGGGCCAACTGTTTTGCTGTACTGCTTCGTATAGTACAGTAAGCGCAGTCAGAAGTCAAGAATCAATTCTGGACTTTTTTGCAAGGAGTACTCACGTGGGTCACTTCTGCCGCGTGTGACTTACTTCTCGGGCTCTCGCTCCGCCAGCCATCGATGACGCTAACCTCGAGATTGCCAAAGATCCCACTCGAGCTTGCCCTTCCACATCACGGCTCCGTCCAATTCACGAAGTTGAAAACGGGCCGACAAAAAGATGTGCGGCAAAAAGATGGACACAATCGAAGAGTTGGCGCAGGGACTACTCAACACGTCGCACTCGGCAACTATCCGTCAAAAACTACACTGAAGAGGACAGCCTTAAGTCTCGCCACTTCGCTGGCGTTGTGTAGGAGTTGCTCGTGTTCCCAAATCCCCTGGTCGGAGTCAAAACACTCTTCAGCAACCATCTCGCCAATCTTCTCAAGCGAAGTATTCAGCGACTTTTTCAGTACTTCCGGTTCACTCAACGTGCCGATAATAAAAACACGGTCTTTGATCGCGTCGGGTACCGCAGCCAAAGCAGCGTTGAATCATAACGGGGTAATTTGTCTAGCTGGGCGTTGCGGGGAAATGTTTGTAGCGCTTCAATTCTAGACTAACACCTGCATCAATGAGAGGCTGCGAAAAGATGGATGGCAAAAATCGATGACTTGAGGTGGGGATCACTCAGGCTTTGGCTCTGCGTTCGAGCTTACAACGCGCATTTATGTGGGAGTTAACGCCATCGCCCTGCTCGATGACTGACAGAAAATGGCGTACAATGGGCGGCTCTACCGCACAGGCCAGCTTCCCGTGGAGTTCCTCGCGGGCGGAAGCCGTGTCCCGCCGAACGCAACCTAATGTAAGGCCCCATCATGTCGATATTTCCATTGTGGCGCTCGCTCGCCTGTTTGTTCGTCCTGTGCTGCTGGTCAGCTATGGCAAGCGCCGCCGAGCAGCGACCGAATATCCTGTTCATCTTCTCCGATGATCACGCCCCCCAAGCCATCGGAGCTTATGGTTCGAAGATCAATAGCACGCCCAACCTTGATCGCATCGCCAACGAAGGGGCCGTGTTTCAAAACTCGTTCTGTGCCAATTCGATTTGCGGCCCCTCGCGAGCTTGTATTCTAACGGGAAAACATAGTCACAAGAACGGTTTTCTACGCAATGGAAATAGCTTCGATAACAGTCAAACCACCTTCGCTAAATTGATTCAGAAAAGTGGTTACCAAACCGCCGTGATTGGCAAGTGGCACTTGGAAACCGATCCCACCGGTTTCGACTTCTGGGAAGTCCTGCCGGGCCAAGGGAACTATTACAATCCCGACTTGTTGCAAATGGATGGCTCGCGGAAGCGATTCCCAGGTTACTGCACTGACATCATCACCGAGCATGCGCTGAAGTGGCTGAAGGAAGATCGCGATCCCAACAAGCCGTTTGTGCTAATGTGCCAACACAAGGCACCACACCGCAATTGGGCACCACCCAAGCGGCACTTTGGTCTTTATAAAGACATTGATGTTCCCGAGCCAGCCACTTTGTTTGACGACTACTCGGGACGCAGCGAGCTGCTCAAGGAAAACGAAATGTCTATTGCGAATCATTTTTATTGGTCGCACGACATGAAGTTTCATAGCGACAATTATTTCCCAGAGCATTTCCTATCGGGGATACCAGACGGTGAATACGCCCGCATGACCCCTGAGCAAAAAGCGGATTGGGATGCGGCCTACGAGCCAGAGAACGAAGACTTTATCAAACGCATGAAAGCTGGTGAACTGACCGATAAACAAGTAGTGCAGTGGAAGTATCAACGTTACATCAAGGACTATCTGCGTTGCATTCAAGCGGTCGATGATAGCGTGGGACAACTGCTCGACTACTTGACGGAGGCACAACTCGATAAGAATACGATCGTGATCTACTCGTCCGATCAAGGTTTTTATTTGGGGGAGCATGGATGGTACGACAAGCGTTGGATGTTCGAAGAATCACTCAAGATGCCTTTCCTGATTCGTTGGCCAGGAGTGCTTAAGCC
>JBGSJT010000351.1:0-3030 GCA_041741715.1 Pirellulaceae bacterium
TTCGAACCAAGTTGGATCGTCAGCCTTTGTGCCTGTTGTAGTTCGATCCAGCGCCTCAAAGCCAGTCGTGGTGCGCGTCAAAGATGGCACTCGCATTGTTGTACCGGCCGAGGCGCTGGCAGCTCTGCAGACAGTACTCGAGCATGCGCAACGAGTGGCCCGATGATCAGCTTCTCACCAGCCATCAAGATCTACGTGCATCGCGAGCCTGTCGATATGCGGAAGAGCTACGACGGGCTCTTCGGGCTCGTCAAGAACGATCTTTCGATGGATGTTCGTAGCGGTGGACTATTCATGTTCATCAACTTGCGTCGCAATCGCGTATAGTACCAGCATGCAAATCACTAATTAGCTACGCAGTTGCAGTTTAGTTTTTGAATCGACTTGACTTAGAAAGCAATGTTCATACGCAAACCGGCCACCAAAGCAGTATTGAGCGTCTCTTGTGCCGGTGAGATCACTTGCAGATCGGGCGTGATCGTCAGCATTGGATTTACTGCGGCATTGTAAAACATTTCTACACCTTGTCCGTCCCCAATCGTGCTGCCCAAAGCAATGGCCAACAGCGGTCCGATCCTGCTACTTGTCCCAGAATAATAGTAGCCGATACCAAACGAATCATGTTCACGACAAGCGAGAGGGCTGGATCCGCCCAATCCTCCGGACAGATAGTAGGACAGAGGATTGGTATCCGGGTCGGCCAGGCCGGCACGCGCGAAGTACCCCCAACCCCTGTTCGGATTGGCTTGATCTGAGACAAGGTATTGGTCCATGTTCCAATACAGTGACCAAGATCCACTTTGCCTTGCGATCGGCACGTTGGGTAGGATGATCCGCGGATCTTGGCCTAGCGACACGATCTCGCGGCTACTCCAACTTCCACCAAACAACTGATGGCCCCGCTTGCCGAAAAAGTTTGTTGGTAGACGCAGTTCCGTGGTGAGTGCTGCGCCTTCTTCAAACAACTCGCCGAAACCAGTCGTTCTAGCCGTATCGGTAGCGTTGAGTACCGTGAAGTTTAGTAAAGGTTCTCCGTCGAGCAGGAATGCAAAGCCACACCCCAATGTCGAGTAAGGGACCGTGCGTAGAGCGAGTGGAGTCCCCACGAAGCCCACGTTCGAGAATTGACGAATACCCCGACCATGTGCAAATGCATTGACATCTCCATCAAGTGAATCCAGCTTGCCAGCGTAGAGTACAAAGCTCTCCGATAGGGCCTGTGTCAGCAGGAAATTGGTGATGTATAAGTCTTCTCGATCAATGACCGGTAGGTCGGCCGCCAGGTTGGAGGGGAGGATTGCGCCCGTTGTTCCTGCCAGCGATTCACCAAATCGATGTTCGGCGCGCACTTTCAAAAACAGTCCTTCCTGGACACCCAACTTGCCAAAATCGGCGTTCAGAACGTAATCGCCGTGCCCAGAGTATCGAAACTCGCGTTCTACCCCTCCGGCTGTGTTCCCCATATAGAATTGAGTCACATTGTTTTGCAGGACAATTCCACTCTCGGCCAACGTCTTGCTCATGCCTGCGTAGCTGGCTACGACTGGGCAAACGCTCTTAGCTTGGCAGTGCTGGGAGCACGAGAGGCCATCGCATTCATCCTCGCAGGCGAGTTTGGCACAGTTCATTCCGTCACATTGTGCAAACAATGCGGATTGAAGGTTCGGCCCGATAGAAGCGGTCACCGCCAGTGCCAGCGTGAAATGTTGAAACACCGAAAGCTTAATAATGTCCATCCTTGACAGCTCCGCCTTCCTTGAATTCTCCACGCAGGTGGAACCAAGCTCCGCTCGTTCCGCTTCCATCGTCGTACTGGCCGCGTTCATCTCTTTTCTCGAGTGTTTTCCTGCACACTATCTACGATCGCAATCGTCTTTTTCGGTTTGTACGGATTCTTCCGTGAGGTCTACCGGTTCAGTTGCCTGATCCGTCGAATTCCTTGGCCGGGAATTGGTATCGACTCACTTTTCCATTTAATACGCTCTGAAGCCTGCTTTCTCAGGGAAAGTCTTTGACTGCAGAATGTCTACCTATTAAAATCCTCACCGGCAAAAAGGTGATTGCGTCAATTTCGAAAATAGTTTCTAGGAGCTTCTGCATGAGATCACCAACCTTACATCTGAAACGATGCGTCTGCTGGCATCAGTGGCGAGCAGTTAGCTTCGCGTCGATGTTTATTGCTGGCTTCTTATCACTGGCAGCATCCCCTTCTGTCATGGGGCAAGGCTCTGGCGACAAGAAACCGAACATCCTTGTGATTTGGGGCGACGACATCGGAGGCTTTAATATCAGTGCCTACAACCGAGGCATGATGGGGTACAAGACGCCGAACATTGACAGTATCGCGGCTCAGGGCGTACTGTTCACAGATTGGTACGGACAGCAGAGTTGCACTGCGGGACGAGCAGCATTCATCACTGGACAGTCTCCCATTCGAACGGGGCTGACTAAAGTTGGTCTGCCTGGCGCTCCGGAAGGGATGAAGAAAGTAGATCCCACAATTGCAACGCTCTTAAAGGCGCGGGGTTATATGACAGGTCAATTTGGCAAGAACCACCTTGGTGACCGCGATGAGATGCTGCCCACGGCTCACGGTATTGACGAATTCTACGGTAACCTTTATCACCTCAATGCGGAAGAAGAGCCTGAGAACCCAGACTATCCCAAGAACCCAGAGTTCAAGAAGAAGTTTGGGCCACGCGGCGTCATCCATAGCTTTGCCGACGGTCGAATCGAGGACACCGGTCCGCTGACCAAGAAACGAATGGAAACCATTGATGAGGATGTCAACGCCAAGGCGATGGACTTCATGGAACGGGCGAAGAAGGCCGACAAACCTTTCTTCATGTGGTGGAATTCAACCAAGATGCACATCTTCACTCACCTCAAAGAAGAACTGGCCGGTAAGACTGGGCTCGGCGTGTATGCGGACGGAATGGTCGAACACGATCGTCAGGTTGGTCTGCTGCTGTCGAAGCTCAAGGAGCTAGGGCTCGACGAAAACACAATTGTGATGTACTCGACCGACAA
>JBGSJT010000352.1:0-7827 GCA_041741715.1 Pirellulaceae bacterium
GCGAAGCGACAATCCGAGAGAATAACGAATACCCTCTTTACGAAACGTTGGTATTTCGGGGCCTGGGAGGCCCACTCCGCATTGCTGCGATTCACACGTTCGATTTGTGATGCGTTACTAGCGGATTCTGCGGAAGGGGGGCGTGCGTTGATTGTCTCAGCTGCATGCGTCGAACTTTTTGGGGCCTCCATACTCCAATCAGCGAGATTGACGCCGATGCAACGAGTAATTTTAGAACGACCGCACCAGTTCGATCGTCCATGCCGGAGGGAAATGGAGCGATCAATAAACTGCTCAGGACACGCCCACATGAGCGACCTGGTAAAAACGCGTGTGTGTCATTTTGACTACAGGCGAAAGTGGATTCTCGGAAGACCAGAAACTATGTAACGCAAGTTCTCAAACTGGTTCGACGTGGTTAATCGACAAAACCAAGGGCGGCTCGTTTCTCTTTGCCTACGCTGGCGAGAAACTCATGTAGAGGAAACACGAACCAAGTTACCGGCGGCAAATGGGGCTTGCAGTACGAAGAGAGAGCGTTATTTCTACGGTATAATCACGCTCCTCAATGCCGTGGTTGCAGATCGTGTACGGTTTTCGGGATGCGGATTTTCGAATGCCGGGATAAACTCGTCTTCCTGCCTAGATGGAATCCTAAAGTTTTGATCGCTGGTATAGAGATGCTGCATTTTCATACGTCATAAACAATAGTCCTAATTAAAGGGAGTCAATTCCACATGAAGCGCACGATGAATCGAAAAGAGTTCGTCAAGCTTTACACGGGTATCATCGGTGGACTGAGTATTCCCGGTGTGTTTGGGGACTTCGCCAACGCCGCAGAACCTGAATCAGGCAAAGGCATTGCCTTGGATGATTCCTATCTCTTGAAAGGCCTCTATGCGCTGGCTAGAGCCCATCGGATGAGCGCGATGGCCGGACATCTCGGGGCGTCCGTTGTGGCCGGTTTCTTCATCAGGGAGCAGCGCCCGGATCTCGATCCCGAAGTTTACAAGGGAATCGAAGCTGATCTCGTTCGGGTCATGGGGGGGGAGTCGGTGTTCGGGTCGAAGATGACGAAGAACTCGAAGATCACGGATTCGGAGCTGTTTGAAGCTTTCCCGAAGGAGAAACCGAACGAGAGTTTGATCGACGGCATCGCCGAGGCGCTCGCGAAGAACATCGAAATGCCCCGCGAATCAGGTCACAACGTGATTTTTGCCTCGATCGCCATTCACGCACTCAAAGAACGCCCGGATTTTGCGACTCCATCGATCGTCGATGGAATTCGCAAGCTAATCGGCCTTTTCGACAAATCCCATCCCGGAAGCGGTTACTACGGGAAGGCGAAGGGACGAATCACTGGGAACAAGATCACCCTGCCCGATGGGAATGATGGCACGCCACCTTACACGGATGTAAAGGGGATGGTAGAGGCCGTACTCGATGAGATCATCAACCAGGACCCGAAAGTCCACATCCAGGGTTACGGTGGTCTCGTGCACGTCAACAACCACGCCGCCGCCATCACCGACCTCGAGCAGTACGGCTATCCTGAACTCGTGCCAGCGGCGATCGCGTCGCACCGCCAGCACCTACGACTGTGGCGAAACCTGCCAAATGTAGCCGATGAATTCGGCCCGGCGCCCTATTTAGACTTCAATCCGTACACTTCCGCCTACTGGACTTCCGGTAAGGTCTCGTACGACCATGCGCTGCTCACGCACCGAGTGAAAACCATGTTCGGTTTCGACGAATTGGCGGAAGCCATTGACGACGAGCGGAAGGAAAAGCTGGCCTACGACAAACTGCGCTACATGATGTAGTTCGAAACCCCAGTAAAGCACGAGTACCGAAAAAGATGTCGATCCCGCCTGACCGGCCCGCGAATCAAAAATCAACGGATGTCGTTTAGAAAAGTAAACCACCCTGCAAATCTGCTCGGGCTTTCTAAAAGTGTCGGCATTCTGAATGCGATGAGGCGTCGGTTGTGGGCCCGAATGCGGTCGTCGTTTGCAACGCAGGACGAACCGTCATTTGCTCTTGGCAGATCGCTCGAACTGACCAATGACACGCCCAGCTGAGCGCGCTCATGCGGTGGCGGTTGCTGTCACATTGACTGCCAAAACGCGGGCGAGTCCTTGGAACCAAGGCGCAAAGTATTCTCGCGTCGGTATATCTTGGCACAGGATCTTTCGTGGGGGGACCAGCGCTATACCAGGGGGCCGGATTTAGTTTCGATTAAATCCGTCCAGTTTAAATGCTTCGGTGTGGTCTGAACCGACGAATGTGCACTTGCCTGCTTAGTGTCTCTCGATCGCCCCAAAACCCGTGCGTCGGAGAGGTGGGACACGGGGAGGGGGTTGTCGAAAACGAAATCAAGCGGCTCGGGTAAAGAATCTCAGAGAGAACTCAAAACAGGTAGCCGAGCTATCGCGATCATGTCCGATGCCTCCCCAGGTGTGATCATTGCGTTGCACCGACAGCCGAGGCCATAAGCCTGGAGATACTAGGAAATTTGTTCGATGGCGGTGACAACCACACTTGCTAAGCAAAGCTACTCGGGCGCCGGAAGCACATGTGGTCGTACTGCACGATTGCTCGCGTTCTTTCTTCCGATGACTTCCCCTGGTTTCGTTGTCGTAGCAGCCTGCAATTCAGCGAGCTCTTCGGTATCAATGAAACCGTCTTTGTTCTTATCGCCCCTGGCCATCATCATGGCCTGCACGAATTTCGGCATCGGCGACTCAGCGAGTTCTTCCACGTTGATTTTGTCATCGTTGTTCACGTCGAAGGTCATCAGCAACTGCGCTGGACCTACGCTATTGCCACTCCGTCCTTGAAAAAAATTGCCCCGCATTCCTGAAGCAAAAGCATCAGTTACGCTACTTTTGGGTACAGTCTTTTCGACCTGAGCCAAATCGGCGGTTCCGCCTTCGGCGATGCAATAGAGTAACGCATCTGACCGAACAAACAATTCGCCATTGGCGGCTGCAAACGATGACTTGAACGGAGTCGTGTCGCCCGCAAAACGATTGGTGGAGACTTCCTCGAATTCTGGCTTCAGCCGAAATGCGATGGTGCCCCCTTGCTGAGTCATTGACAACCAGACGTTGTTAGCCTTCGTTAACGACGCGTACGTAATATTCCGCTCGGCGCCTCCCATGCGTTCGCGCCAGAGCGTTTCACCTGTGGCAGCATCCGCACATGTGAGAATCCCATTAGTGCCCACCCAATATAGTTTTCCCTGATCAAACACGGGTGAGGGAACGCCTGGCCCAGCGTTTCGAGACCAAACGGTATGCGACTGGCCGACATCGCCGTAGCCTCCCAGTCGTATCGCGGTCACCTTACTGCTGGCCGCCACGTAGACCACGCCATCGCCCACGACTGGTGTTGTGCAGATGTACTTGCCGAGCGATTCTCTCACCCACCACTTCAGTTTGCCAGTTGCTGGGTCAATGCCCCAAATTTCGTCCGCAAGCGGAATGATGATTTCATCGCTGCCGTCGGCTGCTTTGCCGACTACTGGAGTGGAATAGCTGCCTTCGTAAAGTTTAGCTTCCACGCGCCAGACTTCGTTTCCACTTACTCGATCGAACGCAATCAACGCTTGTGTCTCGTCGCAAGCATTGACCAGCAATAGGTCTTTATAGATCACAGGACTTGCTCCAGTCCCCCATTCTGTCGGTCCAGATTCGTTCCCAACAAAGTTCTGCCAGAGCAACTGCCCATCGAGATCAAAAGCATAGACACCAGATTTTCCAAAGAAGGCATAGACACGCTCACCGTCAGAAACCGGTGTGCAGCTTGCGTATCCATGATCGGTAACAAAGCCCTCAAACTTGTCTTCGGGAAATCGCGTTGGCGGACTTCGCTCCCACAAGATTTCGCCGGTTCCCCGATTGACGCAAACGAGGTTTCGCCGAAGGTTTGCCAACTCTCCTGGATTATTTACATCTTGCCCAAAACCAGAAAATGTTGTCACGAACACTCGGTCGCCAACAACAATCGGACTGCTCACACCTTTACCGGGCAGCGGAATGGCCCACTTCAGATTCTGATCATCGTCCCACTGAGTCGGAATGCTCCCTGTGTAAACTCCTGCCGCGTTTGCACCACGAAACTGCAACCAATCCTCCCCATAACCCGCTTTCGGAGGGAACAGGAGGAATAGCAAGCCAGAACCCGCTAGAAACGTGCTGCGATGCGATAAAAAAGGCCAAATCATTTTTTTCCTCTGATAACGGTGAATTCCAATTCCGACAGTCGATTAGTGACCGCGCTTTATCAAAAGGTTACAGCTTGGCATTTCGTTTTGGCAGAAATTTCGACACTTCTCGCGGATCGCTGCCAACACGGATGATCAAGGTGACACTTGGCGATCAACGTTCAGATTCCCGCAGGCAGGTCGCGCCGTGTGAAAGCGGCTAATGCGAAGAGGATGCTTGTCGTCCCCAGGATGAAAAGTAGCGATGTGTTAAAGGCGAACGTGTTCCCTTGGGTGACGATTTCGACGGGGTTGAACATCTTGAAAATTGAGGCCGCCTCGAGGAACTTCCATTCGTCCATGCCGGGAAGGTTTGCGAGCACCGTCAAAACGTAGCTTGTCATCGTAACGACTGAGCCGATCAAGCTGGGTATCCAGCGAGCCGAACACACAGAAGAAATTGCCAGAGTGTAGCCGTACACCGTTAAGCCGAGTGCGGAGAGGTTGAGTGCAGGTTTCGTAAGTAGTAAAAAGCTGGGGGGACTTTCTAAGGGAATATAGCGAGTCGCGATCACGTTTCCGATCGTGAGGGCAAGCCCAAGCAAAAGCAGGCCGATTGATGCGTTGATGACGTGCGCAAACAGGAACACCGGCCTCGACACGGGTCGGGACAGAATCATATCCAATGTCCCCTTCTCAAGCTCTCCCGACACGGCAGCGGAGCCTCGCGATACCGCCCACAGCGCCACGGTGAGCAACACGAAAGGGTGATTCCATAGGCTCATCTCGATCGCTGCTGCCGAGAAATCCATCGACTCCCCGCCCAGTGCTCGCAGAAACCGCGCCTGCATCGGCGATCCGTCGGATGCTGCTTTGATCCGCTCTAGCAGTGTCGACGTGAACACTACACTCAGCCAGCTCAAGCCAAAGAGCGCGAGGAACTCGCACCCCAGCATCCAACGGGAATCAACGAAATTGCGTCGGACCAAACTAACCAGACAGTTCACAATTAGTCACCCCCGTCAGATGTGCATGGGCCGTGGTAGATATCGTAGAGGCTCCTCAAGTCCAGTGCTCCGATCGTGAGATCGACTACTGGTTGGGAATCGAGCCACGAGATAAGCGGAGCGACCTCGCCGCGATGTTCAAGTAGTACCTCTTGCCCTCGATGTTCTTTGAGAACGAGGTTCGGCTCGCTGGGATAATTGCGCGGGCCTTCCTCAGGATATCGAAGACGTACGATTCGAAGGTTCTTTCGCTCCCGCATGTCCTCGACGTGCATTAGGCGACCGCGCCGCATGATCGCAACGCGATCTGCGACTTGCTCGACCTCTGAAAGAACGTGACCAGATAGGATCACAGTTTGACCTCGATCTCGGGCATCGGCAACGAGCTTCAAGACGTCCTGCCGGGCCGAGGGGTCGAGAGCCGACGTCGGTTCATCTAGAATGATGACCTCAACGGGATCCGCAAAGATTTGCGCTAATGCAAGCTTTTGCTTCATTCCGGTCGAATAGTTTCGTACCTTTCGACTAAGGTCAAGTGTCATGATCCGTTCGGCAATGTCGACAGCCCGTTCAAGCGGCGCCCCGCGCCGAAGCGATGAGAGGAACTTAAGGACCGTCAGTCCCGTCATGGACCCGAACATCCGTAGTTCACCTGGTAGGTATGCAACCAGCTCGCGAACCCTGAGACTATCACGCCACGAGTCATGTCCTGCAACCGAGGCTTGACCGGATGTAGCGCGGAGCAGCCCCAGGATAAGACGTATCATCGTCGTCTTGCCCGAACCGTTGGGTCCAAGCAGGCCGAATACTTCTCCCTTGCGGATTTCCAAATCGAGATCTCGAAGCGCTATCGTAGCGCCGTAAGACTTCGTCAGTGCCTCGGTCTTTATCATTTCGGTCCCTCTGAGAGATCTGCAGGGACATCTCCTGGTTGAGTTTTAGGCAAGTAGCGTTCACGAACTGAGTTCGTCAGCTCGCGCCACAAGGCCTTCTGTTTTTCGTCTAGCACTTCAGCAACCTCATCCTCCATCAGCCTAAATTCGTTGTGTATTGCTCGTGCACTTTGCTGTTGATATTCGGCGATACTGGCATGACGCGGAGTGATGATCTCTCTGACCCTTCCGACTTGTTCGTCGTTCAGGCTCAGTTCATGCTTGAGTCTGGGAACAATAGCATTGGGCAATGCGTCGGGGTGCTCTCGGTAATAGTTCATTCGAGAGTGAATCGTTTTCGCTGCCACCATCGCGCCCACAATGCCACCCGCAGCGAAGACCAAGAGCAATACGCCGCATTGAACCCATCGGGACATGGTTGTTCGGCGTGGAGTGACGGTATTCATGGTAGATTTCCCAACGAATGCATCAATTTGTTTGTCATAAACTGGGTCTTATCGAGTCAGGTTAAATAGGCGATCCATGGTTCCGACAAGGCTTGCCATGCTGGCCAGAACGCTATCAATACCGCGGCAGCAGTCGTCAATGCAAATCCAACGAAGGCGACTGGTACGGGATCAATTGACGCTGGACGCGGACCATCGGTAAGAGTGGCAATCACTCTCTCACGAACATCAATCTGCGGCACTGGCTCGGATCGCGCAGAACTAGTGAGGTCCTTCAAAAGTCTGTCGACATCTGTCATTTTTGTGTTTCCTCGATAAGTTTCTTAAGTCGGTTTCTGGCTCGATGTGCCTGGACTTTGACCATTACTTGAGTCCATCCGGCGAGATTCGCTGCTTCTGCGACGCTGCAACCATCCCAATACAGCAGTGTCAGCACCAATCGGTCGCGGGGTGATAGCCGGTCGAGCAAATCACCTAGCACGTCTCCAGCCCCAGTCTCGCTCGATGTGTCGCCAGATGTGAAATTATCAAGTCGATGACGAATCTCTATCAGCGACACAGTTGATTTTTCACGAGCGTTGGTTTTCCAAAAACGGTACCCTCGGCGCACCGCAATCTTCCTCAGCCAGTGCAAGAACGGGGCATGAGACCGATACGTATGCAAACTGGTAAAGGCTTCAACGAAGACGTCGTGCACGAGTTCTTCGAGTACAGCTGCCTGACGTGAAAATCTCCTCATCTGGTCGGTGATCGTCCGCTGATACTTGTCAATGATTCGCCCAAATGCGTCGTGATCGCCGTTGACTGCAAGCAAAACATCATGCGTGTCGGTTGCTGGGTCCGCTTTCTCTTGCGAGTCGTCGGACGACATTTCCAAGACGGCGCAGAAGCGTTCCCAGTTATCAGAATGCCACCCCGCATCTTTCCAATCTAAAGCAAACGCAACTTGCATGCAGTTTTCAACTCCATCAAAGCCGAATAGCCCGAACTGTTTGCCATTGGCAGAGAGTTCGAGCATGCGTCGGCTGCCCCATCAGGTTAGTTCACAATCATTTTTCAGAGCGACCACCCCGACCACCCCGACTGCCGCGGTCACCGTCACTTGGCGGGCCACCCCGTCGCGGTCCGGCGAAAATAGTCGCGGCGATTTCTTCCGCAGAAACGCTGCCGCTTCCGTCCGTGTCGGCGCTTTCGAAGCGATCCCACAATGGGGCGGGAACGTCGTCGGCGGTCAGTTCGCCATCTTCATTGTCGTCGAAATTCGAGATAAGGTG
>JBGSJT010000353.1:0-27791 GCA_041741715.1 Pirellulaceae bacterium
GCCGTCTGGCGACGGCAGCTACGGTAACCCCGCCGTCTGGCGACGGCAGCTACGGTAACCCCGCCGTCTGGCGACGGCAGCTACGGTAACCCCGCCGTCTGGCGACGGCAGCTACGGTAACCCCGCCGTCTGGCGACGGCAGCTACGCTTAATTCGCGACAGTTATTATTTTCTGCACGATGCTTACTACCAGCCCATGACCATGTTGCTTTCGATGACCTTTCGCGCCTTTTCTAGATCGCTCCCAGTCTCGTGCATGTATAGCCGAATGGCGTGCAACTTGTCACCGGAACTTTTTGACAGGCAGTCGCGAGCCACACCGCAGATATCCATTCGTGAAGTCAGCCCTAACACCCCTTTGGAAATGACCCAGGTGTCGCGCGGGCGCTTGGTGAGTCGAATGACCGCGTCGTAGGAGTAAGCTTCCTTCACGACCTCGCGCGCGGCTTGCTCGTCGCCAGCCCAAGTTATGATAATATGAGAGTCGGTTTCGATTTCGTAGAGTGGCATAGGTTCGATTTCCAGTTCTGCAGTTCCAATTGCGTAGCTGCGACTAGCATAACCTAGGTCTGGCGGAGTGGCGAGTTTGATTGCTAGATTTTTCGTGAACCGCCCCCTTTTGTGACCAACCCAATCAAATAAATTATTGCTTAAATGTCAAGATTTCTAAATATTGCTATTGTGCTAGCCACCATCGCGGTCGTCGCCACACCGGTAGTGCATGACCAATTTCGCGACGAGGTTGCGCGGTGGTATCTGGCTAGCGCGGCCAATCGCGTGGCCACTGGGCTCGACATCCAACCTCAGTTGAAGCAAGCCGAGAGGTGGGGCGACGATTTATCTAGTCTGCGAGATTATTGGTGGCTGCGCGCCGAACAGGCACTGGCCGATTCACCAGACAAATTAGCGTCGGTGATTGAACAAGCTGTCGCGCGTGACAAAACGAACGTCGATATTGGCATCAAGTTTGCGCGGCGACTGTCCAACAATTCTCTATTCCACGAGGCAACCGCAGTATTGGAAGCCACCTGTATCGATGAACTGCGACAGCAACCAGGGATACTCAACGAATTGGCCTATTATAGATCGCTTTCCGCACGGGAACTCGATCGAGCACTGAAGGATATCAATCAGGCACTACAAGATGAACCTGATGCGGCCGAGCTTCGCGACACACGAGGCTGGGTCTTGTTTCAAATGGGAAAGCCGCATGAGGCCATCGACGATGCTGACTATGCGGTGAAGGCCTTTGATGGATTGGGGCCGTCCGGGATGGTTGAGGAAACACTCTTCTGGTTGGAACAACGCCTCGCCGGCCCTCCAGAGCCTCGCGCCGCAGATGATGTCTTGTCGCGTCGCGAAGCTGGAGAATTGCTGTGGGGGCGTGGTGCAGTCCACTATCATCGCGCCAAAATACTCGAAGCACTCGGCCGAGAAGAAGAGGCTCAAGCCGAATTTAATTGGCTGCGCGAGCGGAAACTCCCCACTGATGAGCGAGTTTTTTAAGCTTCGTGCGGAAAACTAGTGCTTTGTCTAACTTTAATTTTTGGGTTGGGAGAGTAGAGCGATTGTCCCAATCGCTTGAGAAACGATTGGGACAATCGTTCTACTCTGAACGCTGCCAACCCCACTTTTTAATCTGGACGAAGCACTAGTGGCTAAAATGGGCCTGCAATATATGCGATGCCATCGTACTCACACTGAACGGTTCAAATTGGTTCGTTTGCTGGGCGCTCACGACTTTTCCACCTCATTCCATTGATAATTGACTATCGTCAGTTGTTATTGAATAGCGCCTGAGGTTCATGTTTTTCCTTTTAAAGGACCACCATCATGCTCGTTCAATTGCTTCTGTCTTTCACTGTGCTGTTTCCACTGCAGTCCGATGATCCGTTGGCACAATATCGCAAGGATGCTGTCGCGCGGTGGGAAACAGACATCCAAGCCTTAGAGCAACTCGACCGTACCGAGACCGATCCCGAGCGGGCGGTACTGTTCCTCGGCAGTTCGAGCATTCGTCGTTGGGATTCGATCGCCCAAGACATGGCTCCCTACCCAGTCATCCGCCGCGGCTACGGCGGGGCCAAGTATTCTGACTTGGCTGTCTTCATCGATCGACTGGTGAAGTCACACAAGTTCTCCGCAGCGGCAATCTTTGTGGGAAACGACGTCGCCGGTAAGGAAGACGATAAATCTCCAGAGGAAGTCTTGCGACTAGTGAGAATCTGTGTGGCACAGATCCACGAACATCAGCCACACGCGGCAGTATTCCTGATTTCCATCACGCCAACCCCCGCGCGATTCGCCGCCTGGGATAAAATCAAACAAGTCAACGCAACGCTGGCTAAATACTGCAATGCCGAGGAAGGGTTGCATTTCATCAACACAGCGGACGAATATTTGAACAGCCAGGGCAAACCCATCGCAGAGTATTTCGGCGACGACCATCTGCATCAGAATCAGGCTGGATACCAAGTCTGGTCGCGAATAATCAAGGATGGATTGCGGAGTGCGCTCCCAACGCAACGCTCAGATGCGAACTGGAAACAGAACTATTGAATATCGCTTGAACCAAATCCACTGCCGTTCGGTGGCATAAAAATGGGGGGCGAAAATGGGGGGCGAAAATGAGGAAGCACGCGATTTTCAAAGAGCCATAGCCAAGCCGATTAGGCCGAGTGCAATAAAGCCTAATAGGGCCAGTGCCGACCAGGAAACGGACCGTTCTTCGTGAGGTTGGAGTTTACGAGCCAGCAACGCCATGCCGGGATCCAGCACGGCTGCCGCTCCGACGTCCGCGCGGCCTGGCGTAGCTAGTGGAATGCCCGTTGAGGAGGGGCTGTTAGCGGGCTGAGCCGGAGATGATGCCGCGCTTGCATCTGACAATAGCTCCATCATCACCCCTTGCACGGCCCGCGCGTTGAAGGGGCGTTCTTCAGGTTTCTTGGCAAGCAGGAGCTCTATTTCTTGTGAAAGCTTTAGGGGACAGTCTGTCACGAAGTCAGTGGCTTTAGGTGGCGGCTGCCGCAAGTGTTGTTCAAACAGGACCGCGAAATTAGTACCTTGAAAGGGTTTCCGACCGGTCAAGAGTTCAAACAACACGCAGCCCAAAGAATACAGATCTGCTTTGCCAGTAATATTCTCCTCTCCCACGATCTGTTCGGGGGACATGTAGGCATGCGTCCCGACGGTCAGACCCTGATGTGTCAGATCGGCCGAATGCGTGTCGAGGGCAATGCCAAAGTCTCCCAGCTTGATATGGCCAGCCTCATCCAAAAATAAATTGCCCGGCTTCAAATCGCGATGAATGATTCCATGATTGTGGGCGTGTTGCAGGGCACTACAAACCTGACGCGCAATCGAAGCCACCTCGCGCCAAGACAGCCTTTCAAATTTCTCCAGCAGTTCCTTGACCGTCCCACCGGTTACGCGCTCCATCGCATAAAACAATTGTCCCGCGTGACGTCCACCACCATAGTAACGAATGATGTTAGGGTGATTGAGCTTTTCCAGGATCAGCATCTCGCGTTCGAAACGCGCGCGAACTAGTTCGTCATCTGAGACTGCGGGGAGCAATAGCTTGACCGCCACTTCCTCCCCAGTGCTCTTGAGTCGCCCCGCCTGGACTTCCCCAACCGTACCAACCCCCAGTCGAGGGCCAAGCTGAATATCATCCAGGCTCAAGCGTTTCAACTTAGATCGTCCTCTTTGCAGAAATGGAAAAGTGAGCGTACGTCAGGCTTTCCTGCCTGACCAAGGTACTCTGAAAGATAGCATGTTACACCGCACGAATGCCACCATTTTACGTTGCGATGCCCCAAATTGTTTAGGAATTGAACGATCTGGTGTACAACAAGCTCGGCAGAAGCGACCCACGAGAGAAGTTCAGTCAGGCAAGAAAGCCTTACGTAGGGTTTTAGGCGGCGCGGGCGTAACTTACGGGAGTCGCGGTTTCCATCCCCAAGTGTTTCCAAATCGACTGGGCCGCCCGGCAACTGACACTCGTATTGGACAGTGCTGAGCCACTGCGCGCTCCGTCAGCCATGGCGACTTTGCGGCTCAGTTCCAGAAGTTGAACGCGCTGCTCGGCGCGCAGTTGGGCGTCTCCCATCAGACGATCAAGGGCAGCCACAGCTTGACCGGTCGCTTTGCGTGTCGAACCGACAGCCAGAAATTCGGGCATGATTGTCTCACCAGCCATCATATTGGGAAGGGTCATCGATTTCAGACGCGTAACAGCGCACACAATGGCATAGAACGCGCGACTGACATGATAGACCACCACGCTGGGAGTTCCGCGGGCCATCATTTCCAAACTGACCGAGCCGGACTTCATCAAAGAACAATCAGCGATCTCGATGATTTCGCTCGTCTTGCCTACGAAGAACTCAATATTCAACTGGCGATCGGCTGGAGACAGTTGTTCGCGACACCACAAACAGTGCTGATCCTTGAGCGCGGCCACCAGAAACCGAGCGGTGGGATGTCGCCGCGCCAATTCACGAATGGCAGACAATTGCATCGGCCAAATCTTTCTGATTTCCCGAGATCGTGAACCGGGCAACACCGCGACTTGAACGCCGTCATAATTGCTCCACTGCGCAAGAAACTTGGCGTCGAGCGTCCGTTCACTCACTTCGTCGAAGAAGGGATGCCCCACGAAGTCGACCGACATTTTCCGTTGTTGATACCACTGGGGCTCAAAGGGGAGATTGCAAACGACGTGATCGACAGTCCGCCGCATCTTACCAATTCGCCAACTCCCCCAGGCCCAGAGTTGCGGTGGCAAATAGTAGATTACTGGAATTCCGTGTTGCTTGGCACGTTCGGCGATATGCCAATTGAATCCGGGGAAATCAACGAGGACCACGGCGTCGGGTCTATCTTTAGCGAAAATATCTGAGGCTTGATTGGCAACTCGCACAAATTCTCGCAATTTGGGTACCACCGCCGCAAAACCAACCACCGCTAAGTTGGTCAGTTCATAGTCGATGTGGCAACCCGCATCGCTCATTTGCACGCCACCAAAACCTCGAAAAGTGGCGGTGGGCTGCTGTTGACGCATTTGGGAAATGAGTTTCGCCGCGTGCAGGTCTCCACTCGGCTCGCCGACGGAGAAGAATATATTGGCTTGGTTCAAGAGGGGCTCGGTATCCAAAAGCGGGAAGTGGTTTTCACTTTCAAATAGTCCAAAAGCCTTACGTAAGTCCAGTGCATCTTCCCCTACCTCAGGCTTTCTTGCCTGACCGAGATACTCTGAACGCTAGCATTTCCCCGTACGTCAGGCTTTCTTGCCGACTTATTAGTCATTGGTCGTAATAGTAGCTCCCACAAAAATGCGGCCTCTGACGACTAATGACTAATGACTAAGAGTCAGGCAACAAAGCCTGACGGACGAGGTATCAGGGACCGCCACAGAGGAGAGTGGTGTCGAGCCACTTTTGCCAGTGTTCAATTTCGGCGTCACTGAGAGATGGATCGGATGTATGCGGCAAGCGCACTCGCCGATTCCCCGCGGTCCAAGTGAGACTCGATTCCAGGATGCCGCTGTCGTCAATCTCCAATCGCAATTGCAATGGCTCGCCTCCACTCCGCTTGGGAAACAATTCATCGGGCTTGACCTTACCCAATGCCAACCAATTCGTCCCACCGAGACTGCTACCTTCGATGATCTGCAATGGCGCGAACGCGTGACTGGTTTCGCCGCCCCCTCTATCTAAGTGGGCGCAATCTAACTGGCCGCTATCTATTTTGCCAGCAATGTGGCCGGGACGAAGCGTACGGACCAACGAGGTGGGGAGCGGCGTTGAACGTTCCAAGAGCACGCGCGGTATTGACTTGCCGGTCTTAGGATCAGCGGCCAATAGGGCAATATCGTAGGCAGCGCAGCCGATGCCGCGTGGCAGTAAACTGGCCGTCTGTGTGAGCGAGCTGAAGTGCCGCGATTGAATGGCGGCTCCACGTGCAAAGTCGGCCTTTTCAAGTTCCGTCTCGGCTGCCCGATGCGGAACGCAGCTCTTTACAATCATTTGAATGGGGCGCATCTTCATTAGTGAACCGGCCAACAGAATGTGATCGATCTCTCCGATGTCAGTCTTGGCGTTAACGCACGCGGCGTGGATCGTATCTTGAATCGCCTTGCATAGTTCGGGGGCGATTTTCACCAATCCTTCTTGGGTGATCGTTTGTTCGATCTCCGCTCCGTTCCATTCGAATTTAACTTCGACGCGCGAGCTACGAGTCAAGCGATCCATGGCCAGTTCGACGGTTCGTTGCAAACGCGTCGCGGCGACCACGTCTTCTTTAATTGATTTGCCGGTCTGTTCGCGGAGTCTGGTGACGAAGTAGTCTGTCAGCAAACTTTGCCACTTCAAGCTACCGTATTTCCAGCTCCCACTGACGCCCAGTTGTCGTACTTCCAAGCCGCTGGCCTGCAGCACGCTGGCTTCTAAACCAGTCCCTCCCAAATGTACGAACAGCAGTTTGGAGTTGATCGCGGATTGGGCACCGGCGTGCGTCGTCAGTCGCGAATTGACGTCGACCCAGGCCAGTGCCGCTGCCAGGGGTTTGTCGAGTAGTTGCACTAAATTGATACCCGCGATGCGGCACGCGTTACGAATGGCGCGACGATGCATTTGGTCATAGCAGCCTGGGACAGTCACAATGGCATGATTGCTCCCATCGGTGGCTCGAGCCGCGTTCCACATCAATTGCTTGAGCAATCCCGCCAGCAGCACTTCCGGTGGCGTGCGCTGAGCGCCAAAGGCCCAATTCACTTCGCGCAAACCTATCCAGCGTTGCAGGCTGTGGATGACTTGGTCGGGATGCAATTGTCTGAGCGTCAGTGCTTCGGCACCGATCTTGACTTGCCTACCGGAACTCCACAACATGTTGCGCAGGTGAGGCATGTTGCCATCTCCTTGCGGAATGATTTGCGGCCCCAGTTCGTTATCAAAGTAGGCAATGGTCGAGACCAGCATTCCCAGGTCGATGGCTACCACCTGCGATTTCTTGGCGAGCGTTGATTGGCTCAAGACGTCACTGGTCGGGCGATCGCTGGCTAGTCTCCCGACACCGCGACCGAAGAAGACAGTACGCGTCGGAACGGCAACCAATTCGAGTTGCGTTAGGCTATCCAGCATTGCCTCGGCCGACGCGTAGCGATCGGCGGGCGATTTGGCGACCAAGCGTTGAAAGATCGCATCCAGACGCAGGTCGACATCTCCGCGCACAACGTAAAGTGGTTCAGGCGTTTGACGCAGTTGAGCCACGGCGACATGCATCTTGTCTCCGGAAAACATCACGCCGCCAGTGAGCAGAAAATACAAGGTAGCCCCGAGTGAATATAGATCACTGCGGCCGTCAACCAAATCAGCATTTTCGATTTGCTCAGGAGACATGTACTCCGGGGTACCCATGAAGATCTTGCGATTCGCCAAGCCCTCGGCCTGTTTGCCGAGCATGGCCAAGCCAAAGTCGAGAATCTTCACAGTACCATTTTCGGTCAGCATAAGATTGCTAGGTTTAATATCGCGATGCACAATCCCCATCTGATGAGCGTAACCGAGGGCCGTGCCAACCTGCTCAATAACGCTGGCCGCCTCGGCGCTGTTCATTGGTCCCAGTCGTCGAATGCGGTCGGCTAGTACTTCACCCTCGACCAATTCCATCACCAAATAGTGTTGGTCGCCGATCGAACCCGCATCGAAGGCGGTCACGATGTGCGGGTGCATCAGCTTGGCAACGGCGCGGATCTCAGAAAAAAACTGCGTCAGCAAGCCAGGATGGCTGGCGATGTCGCGCGATAGAACCTTTAAAGCTACGTGCCGGTTCATCGTGCGATGTTCGGCACGATAGACCCTGCCCATCCCGCCAGCACCAATCTGTTCGAGCAACAAGTAGTCGCCGATAACCCCTATCGGCCCCCTCCCCTCCCCAGGAGCATGTTCGAACAGCTCAAACTCATGCGCGTCCTCAGAGTTTTCGTAGTGGCCCTCATCGTGATCGTCCATGACGAAGCGCGTGGCGTCTTCGCTCCGCTGCGAGCTGGTCGCGGATGACCGCGCTGGGTCATCAGAATTGGGAGGACCAGTGAATTTGGACGGCATGGATTTTCGAAACTACGGTCAAAGGGAAGCTCGCGCCAAATCGACTAGAAGGCCACCTACCGGACTAAAACTGCAATTACTGACGATACTCATAGGTTACCCGGTCGTCGGGACACGTCCTCTTAGTTTAGCGATGACTGGCTGCATTTGTCTCGAAAAATCCAGTCATTTGGACATTGCAAGCGACTGTTTCTCAGGGCTGGCCAGCGTTGTGAGGCCTGTAGCGATTGTTTCTCTTGTGCCATGTGCCCCTCCTCGCAGAGCACCACCGACGTAAGATCGGTGGTGATCAACGAAGAGCTAGTATTTTGGCTAGTTGCAACTAGCATGGCTTAGATGAACGTTTTTCGAACCCCCTTCGGTCTGCTCCTCTTCGCCAGCTTTTCCTGCTTCAGTATTTCGACCTCCGTGACAAACGCGAGCGAGCCGCCCAGTACACGCTACGAATTCCAGTGCTTGATCACCCGTAATCCCAGCACTGCCCAAATCTTAGCGGTGATTGCGGAACTCAACGACAACGGTCGGCTGTGGGAATTGGGAAATAGCACATTGCCATGGTCTACTTGGCCCGTCCCCGGGTGGAGGTGGGAAACAACGTTAGGAAATGGGGAGCGAATTATTTTAGCCGCCGACGGCAACCTGTTGGTCGTCATTCGCCAAGGGAGAGTGATCGACTTTTCCGTGCTTGACTTGTCGCCGCGTCAGTCCAGGAACCGTCGAGACACTGCACATATCACCGTCGGTTCGACACGGGAGCTGGCACTCAGGGCACCCAACTTGTTCACTATCTATTATTATTTCGCTGGCCCAACATCAGAGATCAGCAGCTCACGTCTGCTCCCTCGCTACCCCGCGCCGCTGTACTGAAGTTCCTCAGTGAACCATGCTGTGGCGATCGTGGCATCTACGGCAATTGAGCCCGTACTCCCCCCGCATTGTCTAAACAACCGGAATCGGAATAATCGGCAATCGTCTTTTCCGCAATCGCGTGAAGTTAGTGGCTGAACGCCCGCGAAGCAGCGGCCTACATTTAGCCACCTTCGCCCAACGTCACTGTTACATTGGCACTGACCCCAGCACGCTGCACACCCAAAGTGACGACATCGCCAGGTTGCTTCTGCTCGATCGCCGTCAGCAATTCGTCAGCCGTGTGCACCGGTTGCCCATCAACCGAAAGGATCAAGTCGGCCGTCGAGGTATCGATCACTGTCTGATCGTAACTGTACAGTCCCTGTCGACGCGTTTTGGTAACTAGACGGAAGCCGCGCAATCCGGATTGATCGGCTGGTCCGCCGGAAGACACGCTGACAATGAGCAGCCCAGCGTCGTTTTCATAGACACGGGTGATGCCAATCGAAGGCCGGATGATGCGACCGTGCTCAATCAACTGCGGCACGATGCGGGCGAGTGTACTGGCCGGAATTGCAAATCCAACTCCGGCGCTATCGCCACCTGTGCTCATGATAGCAGTATTCATGCCAATCAATTGGCCACGCGTGTTGAGCAACGGCCCACCGGAATTCCCCTGATTGAGCGCGGCATCGATCTGGATCAGTGCGCGGATCGTCCGTCCCGAGCGCGAAGGGATCTGCCGATTTAAACTCGAAATCATCCCCGTTGACATAGTCCGCTCCAATCCAAACGGATTGCCTATGGCATAGATCCTCTGCCCTACACGTAGCCGCTGAGAGTCACCCCAAGCAAGAGGAACGAGTTGATCGGCGGGAGCATCAATTTTGAGTACAGCGATATCGGTCCCAGGGTCCTGCCCCACCAATACAGCCGGGTACGACAAGCCATTGAAAAGACTTACCGAAATCTCACGCGCGCCGTCGATCACGTGCTGGTTAGTCAGGATCAATCCGTTCGTGTCCAGCACCGATCCGCTACCGGACCCCTCGCGCAATGAAATCTGTTGAAACGATTCCATGGCCACCGAACGGGTGGCGATGTGTACCACGCTGCGATTGCAATTTTCATAGACTGCGATGCTCACTCGCTCTTCCGGCAGAAGTGTAAAATCATCGCCCCCCGCCCCTTCGTTTGCAATCCCAGCCGCTGGCTGGGCGCACACGATCGAAGAGTGCGACATGGCATGCGAGAAAACTATGGACAAAAAACAAACAGTCAGTGTACGAACAGAATTGAATGACGATCGCATTGCAGTTTTCCTCCATGGTCTTAGGCAGGGGCTAAATATTTTCGTAACCGTTGTGGAGCCTAAGGTACTCTACGTACCTCAGCCCCCGTGGCGGCTGGTGTGGTGACTGTCACAGACCACTCGGGTTGCACAGCGCGGAGTTGCTTGGCCATCTGTTGCGAGTGCTCTTCGCACTGAGCGAATCCAAAAACGGTCGGCCCCCAACTGCTCTGACCGACTCCTCGCAAGCCGACACTTCGGGCAAGACCAACCGCTGCCGTAATTGCAGGACCGTTGTACAAGCCGTGTTGATAGCGGCTGAACAAGTGCGCTCCCAATTCCATATACTCGTCCAAAGTGCTAGTGAAAGTCAAGAATCTATCGTCGCTCTGCGAAAGCGAGTGAATGATATGCGCCAAATGCAACATTCGCGACGCATGACTATTTTGTACACTACCAAGTTCCGATATCAACGCTGATTCCTGTGATCCATGCACGCGTTGGCTGCGGGTGGGAGAGAGCAGCACAACGCGCCACGCGGCAGGGAGCGGCGTGACATGAGCCTTCAGCGGTCGCTCCGCCAAGATGCTTGTGGAACCAGTCACATAGCCTTCATCCAGCAGCAGGCCCCCCTGTTGAAAGCCAGCTAGACCGACCGCCGAACGCAAGCCGCGTCCAGCATTCTGGACTAACCAGCGCTTGGTTAGCGTGGGCGCGAGCACATGCAGTGGCTGCCAAACCGCTGAGTCCTGAGCGCGAGCCGGAGAGGTATGCTGGGCCGCATTGACCACGAGCGAATCCCCCCCCTGTCGCAAGGGATCCTGCCGCAAGGGATCCTGTCGCAAGGGATCCTGTCGCAATGTTTCCTGTCCCAATAATTCCTGTTCCCACAATTCCAATCCAACAGCGACGGCGCACGCTAATTGGGTTCCAGCCCCCAGTCCACTGTGCAGCGGGAGCGCTTCCGTGACGGTGATGCGACATGGTGGACTTCGATTGACAACCTCCACAGTCTTTCGCGAACCACGCAGCGTCGCCACCGATTCTATGCGCCGTGTCAGCTCAGCCAAGTTGTCGGCAGCGCCATCGATCGTCAATGTGTCGGCCCGCGAGAAACGAAGTACGAAACCGGGATGGGACAACATTAGGCCCAATCCCCCGAAGCGGTGTGGCGCCCCCTCAGCCAGTTCCATCAACCCAAAATGGATTCGGCATCCCGTTCGAACTTCCAGCAATTGCAACTCCACTATGAATGCGAACCGAAATAATCGTGCAACATTTGCCAAGCCAACTTCTCGCGCGGCCCTGCCGTTTTATCAATGGCCGGACACAATCGCGCGAGCTCCAGTTCGAGCGATGGACGATCAATGAGATGCAGGCGTGTGGCCAAAATCGTCGCTTCTAACACGGCATGTTTGGCTCGATTCCATCCCCAAAACGGTCGCAACACACGGTGCTCAAGCACGGCTGCAGTGGCTTGACTTCGCTCCTGGCTCAGATCCCACGCCGTAACCTGCAAGTGGTACCAATGACAGGCAGTGGGAATCGTCCACACAACAGCATGCTCTGGCTGATCAGTACATTCTTTAGTGGTCCCGGCTGTTTCACGGGATCGCCAAGCATGCGATTCGAAGGATAGGCTACTAGTCAAACTGAGCGCTGACTCAACCACCGGAACCACATCATCAATGACATGAAAGACACAATGCGGATTGGCCGTCAACAAGCGAAACGTAGTCGAACTGGCAAACGGTCGCAGTGTCCAATGCTTGAGTTCCGGGTCGACCACTGGTCCCATAGGAGCTACATGGGGTCGCCCATCATCGTCAGTAGTTGTCAATAGACCTTCGATTATCATGCGGGCGACTCCGTCGCCGCGCGTATAAACTCCACAAACCGCGCGATAACACGCGACCGCTCTATTCCACGAAACGGGTCGTGCAGCTCTCCGTCGAGCAATTCCAGGTCGCACAACGGACCGGCCTGCTGGGCAAATTCGGTGGAAGCCTTGTGCGAAGTTCGGTAGTCGCGCGTGCCATGTGTCAGTAACATCGGAGTACGCAATTGGGCGGCGCGCTCAAGTGCCCACGGACCGCTATCGAACAACCCGGCTCCCAGTCGCAAGGTGAGCTGGCTGTGAAAAAGTTCGTCGTCCCGCAAAAGCTGTTGTTCGACCGGATCACTCATCAAATGCTCAGCCACAACTTTCGAACGCAGCGTAAAATTAGGCAAGACCCACGATGCCAGCCGCGCCGCCGTCACAAAGGTTCGATTGGGAGGGGCAGTCAAGCGTATCATGGGGCTCGATGCGATCACGCGGCTGGGCTGCGGGTAGTCGCGGAGTGCATGGTTGATGACCAAGTTGCCTCCCATGCTATGCCCCAGCAGAATCGTTGGGACATCTGGAGACAACTGTTGGTTCCAAACTAGGAAGGCCGAGATATCATCTAGCAACGAGACGTAGGAGCGAATCCGGCCCCGCGCTTCGGAGCTCCGGCCGTGCCCCTGTTGGTCAAAGGCTGCGACCGACAGTCCCGCTGCCACCAAGCTATCCGCCAACGTTTGATAACGCCCACCATGTTCGCCCAGTCCATGGATGATCCCCACATTGGCCCAGGCAGGCTCGTCAGGCCACCAGCGATAAACGTATTTTCGATTGCCAGAACTCAGTTCCAGCCATTGCGCCGATTGTTTCATGCAGCAGATTGTACTCACGTACGTCAGGCTTTCCAGCCTGACGATATCGGGCGTGACATTTTCATTAGTAGGCAGCCAGTAAAATCGCCTCCAGATCGGCAACTGTCGGAGCACGCGGATTGACATCCATCAAGCGTTTGATCTCGAATGCCTTAGCGGCCACGATCGGAATCGCGTCGCGCGATAATCCGAAGTCCTGTAAACGCCGCGTAATACCGATCCGGTCCAACAGTCGCTCGACAGTTTCGATCGCGCTTTCCGCAGCCCGCTCTGGAGTCTGAACAGCTTGGTCCATTCCTAACCATTCACCAATTTCACAATACTGCGAGATCCTCAGTGGTAGATTGAAACGCATTACGTGTGGCAACAACAATCCATTACCTTCGCCATGCCCACAGTGCGTTATCGCACCAATTGGATACTCTAGAGCATGCACGATAGCCACTCCGCTATTGGAAAAGGCCATCCCTGCCAACGTGGCCGCCAGTGCCATGTTGTCGCGTGCCATGGTATCTTGCGGCGACTCGCAGGCACGCGCCAGCGAGCGACCGATCAGCCGAATTGCCTCACCGGCCAACAGCCGAGTCACGGGAAAACTCCCCTCGTAGGCGCGGGCTTGTGGATCGACTCCGATCATCTCCGTATAGTCGCGATTGGTATAGGCTTCGACCGCATGCACCAGCGCATCAATTCCGCTGTGCGCCGTCACGCGGCTAGGGCAGGAATCGGTCAACTCTGGGTCAACCAATGCGCAGGTGGGACGCAGCCAACTGGAGAGTGTACTCACTTTGATGTTTTGCTCGGTGTCAGTCAGCACTGCGGAATGCGAGACTTCACTCCCGGTCCCTGCGGTCGTCGGCAATGCGAACAGAGGTAGAATTGGACCCGCAATGCGATCGAAGCCGAAATATTCGTGCGGGCGTCCACCATGGCGCAAGACTGTGGCTGCCATCTTGGCTACATCCAGATTGCTACCTCCCCCCAGTCCCACCACGCAGTCGGCCTGCGACTCTTCCCCCAGGGCGCTCGCCGCTACCGCCACGCTGACGGCGGGCTCGGCAACGCACTGGTCAAAGAGGATCGGCTGCACGGCTTGCCGCAATCGATCCAACAATTCAGCGGCAGGCACAGTCGCAGCCACGGTGGGATCAGTCACGACAAGTGGTCTGCGTAGTCCATATCGTTGAAGCTGCGCGCACAGCAGCCGACGCGAGCCCCGACCAAATTTGAGATTGCCAGCAGTTGCGAATTGCCAAACCTGATTGTGCATATTCGGCACTTTCTAAACTATGACCGCTTCATCATAAACAGTTCGAACATTGGATCGGCAATTTTAGCGGCACTGGCGTCGCTTAGCTTTTCCGTTAGTACCTGATCGAACTGACCTTGAAAAATTTCTTCGGCGCGTCCGCCGTGAAAGTATTTCGAAGGTTGTTGTGTGCTGCGGAAAGACTTAATCATCTCGCCAAAGAAAGTCTGTCCCACGAAATCATGAAAAGCTTGCTGCAAGTCCTCAGGCTCTCCAGTGGAATCTGACTGCAAGCTCGCACTATCGGCAGGAGTCTGCCACACGGTCGAGTTGAGAAAACCCGCATCGAGCGGCGTAGGGGGCAAGCTCGGGAGACGGCCGCTGTTCGAGTTGGGTTGGATTGGCGAAATGTGCATTTACAATCAATTCGGAAAAGTAAAAAATCGATCTGTGAATACGGAACTTAAGGTTCTTCGTTGGAGAGCGCCACTTAGTACGGTTGGATTTGTCGCAAGCTCGTTGGAGTACAGCCTTTAGGCGCAATTGCATGTCAAACGCAAAAACAGCGGCTAAAGCCTGGACTCCAGCGCAAAGTGGCGCGGTCCAACTAGTCAAATATTACCTCTCCGTACAGATCGCCATTGCGATCAAGCGTGCGAATGATAGCGATCACGTCGGCAGTAGGGACATTCAGCCCATTGAGCGCATCGACTAGATTCTTTAGCTTGGCGCGAGCTTGATTGGGGGATTCGGTATCGATGGCGGCGAATCCACCCTGCGCTGGCCGGGCGTCAATGGTCAAATTCTTGTGGTTGATCGCCACGGGACTAATCAATACGTCCTCGCCAATAACAATCACTCCTTCGCGCTCATTGATCACGACTCGTTTTGGTTTCTTGATCTGCGCCAGAGGAATATCCATCAGCAGAGAGACAAACTGCACCTCCTCGGTGGCGTAGGCCCGTGGGATGCCAACTTCGATGTGAAGTTGGTCAATGGCCTTGGCAATCACCAACGTGTCCGATGCTCCCTGACCGGCGGCCAAGCCCGTTTGATTGAGCTGATTGATGGCGTCTTGAACTTCAACCGCTGTGGAAAAACTAGCCAGATCGCGATCAATGATGAGTGTCACCCGGCCATTGGCTGCAAAGGCATTGGTGATGGTGGTTTCCATCTTGCAACCATTGTAGATGACTCCCTCGGTCGGTTGATTCGCATCGGGCATGGAGATTTTTCCTTGTGCCAGCGCGTAGACCTGTTTGTCGTCGGAGCGCGGCCCGTACAGATGCGCAATCACCAGGCGTCCCCCTTGCAAACTCTTGGCGCTGGTGGCGCTGACGGTGCAATTGAGTTGATCCCCCTGTTGCGCACCGGCGGCGGGTACTTTGGCGGTGACAAACACGGCCGCGACATTTTTCATGTCTTTCAACTCAGTCACGATTGGTAGACCTTGACCGTCGCGTTGTAGGCTGGCACCAAGGCTCTGCATCAAGTTGGCCAGGGCGCGGGTGGTCGGGTCAACTTTATCATCGCCCGTTGCCCGCAGGCCGACGACCAAGCCGACTCCCTGCAAAGTATTTTCTTCCTGCCCCTTGAGGCGACAGATATCGCGCAGTCGCAATTGATCGTCGGCCGCACAGTGACGGACTGCTGATGCGTGAAGTGCGAGCGCGCAGGCCAGCACCATCCACCCTCTCATATGCTTTTTTTGGACCATTGGCTAACTAACTAAAACGGTTGAACTTTGCTGAAGATCGATGAAAACCAACCTCGCCGATAACCATCTCGTGCCTGTCCGGTTTCATGTTTATCGATCTTTAAATTAATTATGTCACGACTGAGGATCACGTTATCGGGACCAATCGCCGAATCCTGACATTCGCCAGAAAGCGACGTCGACCAGCGATTGTCATTGTCCGCGATCAGTTTGTGAGCCTCTAGTACGATGCGACCATTCGGACGAATATCCGCGATCTCGGCCGAGATGTTGAAGATCAGCGACTCACGCGTTTGTATTGTCGAATTCGCACGATACGTCTGGTTGGTTTGCCCCGCGACTCGTGGATCACCATCGGCTTGCGTGGCCGGTTTGAGTGACAGACCGTCCAATTCCAGCCAGTCGGAAAGGACGGCATCATAAATTGCGTTCTTGCGCTGCGAAGCGATACCATCCGCCGTCATCCGGGCTGACTCGTCCACCCGGATCTGCACGATGTCATGCAGCCGCAGTACCTTCGGCGGTAGTGGCGCTTGATACGTTCGCGGCGGAGCCCAATTGGAATCAAGCGAGGCTGGAGACGATTGGTAGAGCTGCGTGGCTGGGCCCTGTAGGACCACGACCGGAGGAGCAATCGGCTCAGGGACCGTCTCCGGGGAGACAATCGGAACGGGACGATGAAACAGACTGCTCTGTTGCGCGAGCGCTGTGGTCGGGCAGACTAGGCCCAGCAACGGCAGCAATAGGCAGTAGACGATCAGGCGTTCAGAATCGAGTTGTCGGTTGAGCATAGTGATGTGTAGGTTATTCGCGATTGGAAATTCATAGTGCCGAAGAAACTGTCGTAGCGACGTTCGCCAGAACGTAGAATCCCAGCGGTCTGGCGACCGCAGCTACGTCCAAATCGTGTAAGCGACTGACCGGCGGAGCGGTCAGCGACTATCACTTTGTTCCACTTCGGCTTAAGCCGCCACGCGCAGAGACGGAGGCGACGCGCACCTTCAGCGGTTCCACCACGGTCGCTAACATCCGCTGCTTGCTGGGGATGACCTCAATGTCAATCAAATCCCCCACCGCGCCGCTCGCCAATGAACGGGCCATCGTGCGAACCGAAACTCCACCCGATACCGATTCTACTTCGATCATTTCATTGCGTGTGATCACAACCGGCGCGCCGACAATATCACTGGAGATGGGAAGTCCCGTACTCACGCTCCGTTTGAGCTGCTGACCGATCAATTGCTGGATGTCACTGAAGTATTTGGATTGGTCCTCACCCGAGCTTTGAGGGAGTGGGGCTAATTCCAAAATGTCAGCTACCAGGATCTCATCGCGACGCAGTGGGCGTTTGGCGACTAGCACCATCGGTGGCAATTCGACATGGGCTTGGATGGGGACATTGACAATCTGGTCGCGATCTTTGATTTGCAAAATGAATTCCTGTTCACCCAGCCAGGGTGGCGCGCCGCCGCCAATCCCGACAATGTTGCGGCGAATGCGGATCACATCGGCTAGTTTTGCAGGAATCTCAACGCGAATGATCCAATCGGTTCGTTCACCCGTTTTGAGAGCCAGGTATTCTTCGATGGCCTGTGAGACTAGATTGGCGGCCAGTTCGATTGTGCGACCTTGTACAAACGCTGGCTCTATTATCCCGGATGTTGTGTTGGGCATGGCCGCCAAGCGTTGTAGTTTGGTTTGTTCGATCCCCGACCATCGAATACTGTTGGAATGGATCCCGCGCAGTTCAAGATGCTGAAGCACATCGCTCGAGTGCCACGACTGAAAATTGTTTTCGCGAGGAGCTGGCCCCAGAGGGAGTTGCATTAACTTCTCGATCGACGGACTGTTCCCCGCCAGCACTTCCACTAGATCTCCCAGTTTCACCACGTAATCGCTAGTTCGCGGACTTTCCACGAAACGCATGACGACCTGCTCAGCAGCTGACAAGGATTGCTGGCAGCCCAAGGCAGTTGCCAGGAGTGCCAGTCTTAAGAGTGGGACCGACAGGCTGTGGTAGGTCATAAAGTCTTCCGTGAGGGACTGACGTGAGCAGTAGCTACAAAATTTCGTTTACCTACGCAAGTTAGATATTAGCTGCATCAATTGATCGCCAGCCTGTACCGCTTGAGAATTCAGCTCAAATCCGCGCTGGGTGGTGATCAAATCGATCAACTCCTGCACTGGTTCTACATTGGAGGCTTCTAGCGCGCGTTGACGGACTGTCCCCAAGCCATTGGTCCCTGGATCAGCTGGAATTGCCGTACTACTGGCGTCGGTCTGCTGATACAGATTTTCGCCCACCTTGGCTAGGCCGTCGGGGTTGATGAACTGCGCCAATTGCAGTTGCCCGATTTGCGTGAACTGTAATTCACCAGGTTGCCGAGTCAGCACTTGACCATTGGCAGTGATCTGTACGGAGGACGTATTGGCCGGAATGCTAATCGGCGGTTCCAGCGGACGACCTGTTTGAGCGGAACCAATCACTAGATTGCCATCGGCGTTGATATCTAAATTGCCCGAGCGGGTATACATTGTGGATTGAGTGAGTGGATCGAGCACCTGCAGGAAGCCGTTCCCTTCGATGGCCAAATCGAGTTCGCGACCGGTGTCTTGGATGGCTCCTTGACGAAAATCTTTTTGGGTACTTTGCACGCGTGTTCCCAAACCGACTTGAGTCCCCGTCGGTGCTGCTAGCTGATTGGAGTCCAAGGTGCCGGGGTAGACATCGTTTCGGTAGAGCAAATCCTCAAAATTGGCTCGATCTTTCTTAAAGGCTGTCGTGTTGATGTTGGCCAGATTATTGGCGATCACATCCAACTTGGTCTGCATGGCGTCCATGCCGGTCGCCGCAGTATACAGAGTCTGTACGCTCATCTTTCGATTCCCTAAAAACGCTTACTTGAGGACGCGACCGAGGAGTTGTCCCATCGATTCGTCTTGAGTTTGAATCATGCGAATATTCGCCTCGTAGACCCGCGAGGCTTCGATCAATTGCATCATGGCCCCAGTTGGTTCAACCGCCGAAGACTCCAGGGCGCCAGCGACCATAGAGCGTTTTTGAGCGGGGACTTCGTCGACTGGAGTCAACGATTCGAACAGATTTTCACCCACGCGCGACAAATCTCCCATCGCCCGCGGTTTGACCAACAGCAACTGCTGACGATCGCGCCCCTGTACGATTGCTCCATCGTCGGCGACATCATAGGGGAGCCTGGGATTGATCGTGATCTGCCCACCGTTGGTCCCGCGCACCGGATCACCATTGGGAGTGACTAGTGTCCCGCGTGAATCAAACAGGAAATCCCCCGCACGCGTCAACAGTTGTTTACCAGCATGTTCGACAGCAAAAAAACTCTCGGAGTCATTGATGGCAAAGTCGGTTCGATTGCCTGTTTGGCGAATCGCCCCTTGGCTAAACTGGGTAACAGTCGGTTTGATCCCGACGCCGCCGCTGATATCGTCGACAGTGCCACTCCCCGGCATGGCCTGACCATCCTCGATGGCCTGCGAGGCACGACTCTGCAATAATGCCATGTGCGGTTTGAAGCCAGCCGTATTGATGTTGGCCAGATTATGACTGAGTACTTCCAGGCGATGGCTTTGCGCGTTGGCACCCGCCGCGGAAAGATATAATCCGTAGGGCATACTCGTTTACCAAATTGCCGTTCGCACCCCTGCGAATACTAAATCACTATTTGAGCTTTCGCAAGTTTAGCTGCCAATGTCAAGGCGGATATTGGATTTGCAATTTTGTGGTAGACGCGTCGACTAACCCTGAAAACTGGTTCACCGGCGATGTAAGATCGCGGGGGGCCACTTAGATAGCTAACCACCTTGTTCCAATCATTGTGCAATGTAATGAAAATTGAGTGTGCAGCCCTGTTATTCGATCTGGATGGTGTGCTAGTCGATTCCCGCGCGGTGATTCGCCGGCACTGGACTCGCTGGTCGGAAAAACAAGGTTTAGATATTGAACGGGTTCTAGCCATAGCCCATGGGCGTCGACCAGCGGATACCGTGCGTTTGCTACTCCCACAAGCCAATAATCCTGAAGAGCTAGCCGAGGACATCGTGGCCGGTGAAGCGAGTGACGCAGAAGGCCTGGTGCGCTTGCCAGGCGTGTGCGAGTTGATCGGCAGCTTGCCCGCCGGAAGATGGACAGTAGCTACAAGTGGGCCTCGCGCGATTGCCGAATTCCGGTTGCGATTCGCTAACGTCCCCGTACTCTCTACACTTGTTACCGCCGAAGATGTCAACCATGGCAAGCCTGATCCGGAGCCTTACTTGTTGGCGGCTCGCAATCTACAAGTCTCCGCGAACGATTGCGTTGTCATCGAAGATGCTCCCCCAGGGGTGAAAGCTGGCAGAGCAGCCGGGGCGCAGGTCATTGGACTGAGCACGACGCACCTAGCCGAAGATTTGTGGGCTGCGGGTGCCAACTTTGTAACGGACGATCTAAGCTCACTTGAGGTTCACCTGAATGCGGAAACCGGATGGATTACGTTGTGCATTGAGTCGCCTGGTCAGCGATCCTGTCCAAGCTGAGCCACAACAGGTTCGCCATCGGTAGCTAGAATCTGCGTATTGGTGAGCGCATTGCCAAATCGCGTGAAGTCTTGAAATTGCCACACGATTTTCTTGTCGCGCGATACTTCGATGATTTGTGGATTCTTCTCCCCCGCGTGGCAGTTATTCAGCACGAAGTTGCCACTGGGGAGCACCTGGAGCGTGGTAATCCAAGCGAGATCGATTCCAGGAAGGTCGGCGGGGGTGAGTTGCCAGACGATCTCTTTTTCCGGAGTCACTTCAATTACGCGATGTCCATTGCCAGTCGTTAGCAAGGTATTGCCACTGGCGAGCCGAAGTGCGGTAAAGCATTGATTGCCAAAAGCTTCTGGACCATGGCCTCCAGCGGGCTGCTGACCAAACAGAGGTACGGCGTACTCCCACACCGTTTCACCCGAATGCGAGTACTCTCGAACCAAACCATCCCCTTCGTGGCAAACTAAATAGTTGCCGTTATCAAGCTGCCGCACCAGCCGAGTGTCGCGATGCGGATGGGGTTGGGAGACGCGGAGCGCGACTTCATGAACGATTTTTCCGTTCGAATCGACTTCGATGATCCGCGCCGCACCGCTCTCGGCAATCATGGTGTTGCCGCTGGGCAGCCGCTGAAAAGCATGTACTTCAATCTTACGATCACTGTTCCCACCGGCAGTGGAAGAATCGTATTGCCATACAGTGCGATTGGTTTGCGGATCGACTTCAACGATCGTCGTCCAATTGGTCTGCAACAGCACATGACCGTCTTCCAACATATGGAGGTCATGCAGAGGGCCGATTTTCATCTCCCACTCGGTCTTCCCCGTTTCATCGATGATGGCCACGCGCCCTTGCGACGAATCGGCCGCCATGAAGCGATGCTGGGGAGCAGCCGCCGATGCAACGCGGTCGGAAAAACCAGCCAATAACAACCCACACAGACCAATTGCAGCCAAGACCTGAGCACGCATGAAGATGAGTACCTATGAGAGAAGGGGAGCTTTTACAGAACTTTTACAAACTATTGACGCTTTTCAGAAATTATTCGGGAGCGCGGAGCGTTTAATTCATGTAGCTGCGGTCGCCAGACCGCAGGGAGTCTACGTTCTGGCGAACGTAGCTACCATTCCCACTTTTCTCTCAAGGAGACCAATGATGCTCACGCTCAACTATCTGCCGCGCTGGCTGCTACTGACCACCGCTATTGTAACACAGGCCGCACAAGGGCGGGTTGACGCCAAACAAGTTCGATTGGACGTCGCCTTGGCACATCCCACCATGCACATCGGTGAAAATGGCAAGGGGGAAAATCACCTGCGTGTAGCCCTGACAGGTTTTGATTTGCCAAGTCAAAAGGATCGGCTACCGGTCAATGTGGCTATCGTGATCGACAAGTCGGGATCGATGCAGGGGGAGAAGATTGAACAGGCGCGTCGCGCGGCCATGCAAGCCATCGATCGCTTGCGCGACAGCGATATTGTGTCAATCATCACTTACGATTCGTCGGTCCAGGTCCTGACACCAGCTACGAAGGCGTCGGATCGTCAACGCATCAAAGAACAGATCCGCTCAATTCAAGCCGGAGGAAACACAGCGCTCTTTGCAGGGGTCAGCAAGGGAGCCGCTGAGATACGCAAATTCCTAGATGACAAACGAGTCAATCGTGTGATTCTGCTATCGGATGGCCTGGCCAATATCGGGCCCGATTCTCCCTCGGAACTAGAACAACTGGGAGAGTCGTTGATCAAGGAAGGAATTAGCGTTTCGACCATGGGCCTGGGATTGGGGTACAACGAAGATTTGATGAGCCGCTTGGCGCTGGCCAGCAGCGGAAACCATGTCTTCATCGAGGATGCTGAGAACTTGGTGCAGGTCTTTCAGAACGAGTTCGACGATGTGTTGAGCGTCGTTGCCCAAAAGATTCGCCTGAACATCAAACTGGCGGAAGGAATTCGCCCAGTGAAAGTACTCAATTACCCCGCCGACATTACTGGTCAGCATGTGTCGATCGATTTAGGACAACTCTATTCGAAGCAGGAACGTTACTTTGTGTTGGAGGTTGAAATCCCTTATGGCAAACCGGATACTTCCACACAGGCGGCCGAGGTGCGTGTCGAGTACATGAACTTGTTCACGGAAACAGAAGACAAACTTACCAGCAATGTGGCGGTGAAGTTTACAAAGTCGGAAGAAGTCGCCGAGGAGGCTATCGACAAGGAAATCTTAGCGGCCTGTGTGATTCAAATTGCCAACGAACGCAATCGCGAGGCAACGCGCTTGCGCGACGCCGGGAAGATTGACGAAGCGCGTGATTTACTCCGTTCCAATGCTGCCTATCTGGAGCAGAGCAACGAGAAATTGCAGCTCCCCGCTCTGCAGTCGCGAGTCGAACTCAACACAGCCCAGGCTGCCGGGATTGCCGCACCAAATTGGACCGAAAACCGGAAGAAGATGGTGGAAGAGCAATTCGGTGACTCGGTGCAACAATCCTACCGCGGAACCGGTAAGAAAAGCGATTGAGTAGTTGCCAGCGTTGAATAACAGCTCTCTATTGATGGACTGCTCCGAGAATCGATCACGGAGACCTCGGTGCAGTCCTAGATCGATTTCGAGTGTTTCATCTTTTTGCCGCACATCTTTGTGTCGAAAGGCGCAAGTGGCTGATGGGATACGCTGTTAGCTTCAACACCGTGGTTTCTTACCGCGACTGTAAAGTGGTCGGGCCAAAAATGTTCCGACAAAAAAATGTGCGGCAAAAACATAAAGGCGAATGACACTTTTCGCTGAACGCTACCAAGATATTGCAGCGTCAAGTGTCGATGAGAATTCTACGAAGCATCGTGCGGGAAATAACTGTCGTAGCTGCAGTAGAGCGAAAATGCTCCGCGTTATAGCGCCTTGAGATACTGAACTGCGTATCCAAGTTCACTAACGGCGTCGCTGGCTTGTTCGCGATCGACGATGAACCAACCGCGATATTGCTGTTCTTCAAGTATCCCGAGAGTCTGAGGGAAGTCAACCGAACCGCGTCCCAGTGGCACATCGATTCCGCGCCCTCGCGCCAGATCGCGAACCGCGTCGCGGGCGCAAACGCTTAGGACGCGACTGGCGCACTCGGTGAGGCTCGTCTCACTGTAGTAGTCGTTGATGATCAAGTTGGCGGGATTGAAGGCGATGCCGATGGCTTGCTCCTCCAGACTGTCGAGCAGCCCAACGAGTCGGCTGGTGGGCTCCGAACCAGTTTCGCAGGCCAAGACCGCTCCAACGTGTTGACCGTATTTGGCCAAGTCACTGAGGCTAACTTGCAATTGGTCATAAGCGGGGTGCTCGGGACTGTCGGGTACATAGCCCACGGCGTTGATGACGACGCTGGCTCCCAGGCTGTAGGCGAACTTCATGGCCTGCTTTGTAGCGTCGATCCGCCGCTCCAAATCGGAGAGCACATCGTAACCACGCTGAGTCGGAAAGCGAATCGCTGCAACCCGCAAATTCAGATCATCCAACATTTTTCGCAGTTGGCGACGGCCTGTATCGGATAGTTCCGCTGGACGGAGGACGTTTCGTGCGTCGATTTCCACTCCTGTAGCTCCCAGACTGGCTACCGTGTGCAAAGCTTTCTTGAAGGGTTGCCTCAGGCTACTCAGCCCGATTCCGATCTTTAGCTCTGGCAAAATGAAGACTCCCGCTGTGAATAGGTTAAATGCGCTTGGCTGCTGGGCCATTGTCGGCATTATCTGCGCTCTGGCCAGCCCAAGCAGTGGCAAAGAGCGGCGGGCCGAGCGGATCTATCACTGGGATTTCCAGCGCGACAGCGATCGCAACTTCGACCAGAAGCCTGACGGCTGGAAGCGGCGTCAAGATCGACAGCATCCCGCCTACATCGATATGAGAATCGCCGCGCGGTCTCCCGAAACGGCACGGATCGCGCTGGAAGCGCAATCGACCTTGGCCGCCTGGATGTACATGTGGGAGAGCGGACGTTTCCAAGCCAGCTATATCCCTGAATCAGCACCGCCGGGACTGGCCAAGCTGCTCGATCATTCCGTACTCGACAATTGTTTAGAAATCAGCATGGACGGTGGGGCTGCCGAATTGGTCGGCCCGATCTTCCCCATGGAGAATCGCTACAGCTACACCCTGACAGCTGAGATGAGTTGCCAGCAGCTCAACGGTCACTTCGCCTGGATCGAACTCCATTTGTTAAACGAGGCTCTCCATGTAGTTCAGGTCTTGCGAACAGATAAGCTGGGGGGGGATCTCGACTGGCGTTCGCTGGGGACGGAAATCGCCTCCCACTCGGGGGCCGAATTGAAATGGGGACAGATACATTTGATGGTGGAGCCACACAACTCGACGGTGTTGGCCGGGGTAGCTCGCTTTGATTCGATCAACATCTACCGCATGCCACGCTTAACATTGCAAACGCCGTTGAAATACCACTTGGCCAAACCTAACGAAGAGTTCGAAGTGCGCTGTGAGGCGATGGGAATTCGCGAAGACGATGCGCGGGTCGTATTCGAATTGCACGATCACCTGGGACATCGACTGCGCGAACAGGCAGCCCAACTGGAAGTGACCACATCCAACGCTGGCCATACCTCAACGGAACTAGCTGAGCAGTCCCGAACTACTGGGGAGCAAACAGCGGAACAGAGTCCCCAGGAAACCACTCGAGAAGCCAAATCACGCGTGCCTCACTATGTTTCAACTCGGATCACGCATCGCTGTGTCGATGGCCAGACGACTTGGCGGTTGAAACTGGAAGAGCCTGGACTGTATCGCGTGCGCGTTAGCCTAGGGGCGGGGAGTGGGCAATCGCAGCAACGTGAGCTGCTGGTAGGGGTCATGAACGAGCAGGCTGGTGGGATCGCAGGGCCATTCGGATGGTCGTTGCCACAATTTGATGACCAGCTGAGCGTTGATGAAGTCCCCGACTTGGTCAGTCGCTTTGGCGCGAGTTGGGTCAAGTTGCCGGTCTGGTTTGATCCCTCCGATTCCGTTTCCGCTGACAAGTTGGTGGCGCTCATCGAGCGTTTGCAATCACAGGGGACGAAGGTGGTAGGCAAGCTCGACCAACCACCGCAGCGACTACACGATACGTTTGGCGACAATGGCGACAAACTCTATGCCGTCAATCTCTTTCGCGAGCCGACGGACTGGGAACCAGTTCTGGAACCCGTTCTGACGCGCATCGGCATGAAACTTCCATGGTTTCAAATCGGTGATGACTACGATCATAGCTTTGTGGGCAAACAGGAATTGGCCGAAACGGTGGCCAGTCTGCGCGCACGCATGCAAACCTATAGCCAAGAATTGAAACTCGCCCTCAATTGGACTTGGCTTGATCCTCCCCCCACCGCCACCGCGTCCGCTCCCTGGAATGCCATCCATTACAGTACCCAGCCGCAATTGACCGCCCCGGAACTTGAGCAGTACATCGCCAATGCGCCCACCCAACACGATTTGTGGGTCAACATCGATCCCCTGGTCGGTAGCCAATATCAACTGCTCGATCGGGTCCGTGATTTAACTGAGCGGATGCTCGCTATCAAACGTTCCAAGGTGAGTGCCGCGTTTGTTGCTAATCCGCTGCGACCCGAACTGCGACTCTTCAATTCGCGAAAAACCATTGGTGAAATGCTCATCCCGTGGCATGAGCTAGTGGTCAGCCTCGGGGGAGCTGAGTATCTGGGTTCAATCGAAATGCCCGGTGGGAGCGAGAATCATGTGCTGGGCAAAGGAAACGAAGGGCTAATGCTACTGTGGAGCGATCGGCCAGTGATGGAACAAATGTTTTTGGGTGAAAACCTGCGAGCCACTGACTTGTTCGGTCGCGCAATCACACTTGACGAGGCCCAGTCTGAACGCGGTACTTCCGAACATGGCATTCCGGTCGATGCCTGGCCGATTATCGTTCGCGGCATCAACCTCGACATTGTTCGCTTCCATCAACAGTTCTCGCTGCAAGTTGCCAGCTTGGATACCGCCGTTTTGAAGGGTAAGCGAATCCCTGTCTCGATCACAAACACTCTCCCCCAAAGTGTCAGTGGCAAAGTAACCATCGTCAGCCCGACGCTCCTGAGCAGTGACCACTCTGAGTCTCCGATACAAATTTCCAATGGCCTGACGCAGACCAAAGCATTGCCGATCTTCATCCGCAATGATGCCTCAGCCGGGGAACATCGCCTGCGATTTGATTTCGACTTAATGTCGAATCGGCCCTACAGCTTCAGCATTTATCGCACGACCACTCTTGGTTCCGGCGATATCGAACTAACCTGGGATACGAACCGGCTAAACGATGGGCGTGTCGAAATCCGCGTCGAAATTCGCAACAATACCTCCGATACGGTCGCTTTCGATTGCAAACTATTTCCCCCAGGTCGTCCTTACAACCGCTTCCGTATCGCAGAATCAAAACCTGGCGTCACAGTTCAAGAACTGCAATTGAGGCTGGAGGACGTCCCAGAGGGAATTCAAGCTTGGCTGCGCTGCGAGCAGATCGGGACTGGACGCGTGTTAAACTACCGATTGCAGTTGTAGTTCAAAAACGGCGACGCACGATCCCAACTCGGGGTCGAACGTAAACCGGCGCGCGAAACACTGGGGCACCGAGGTACGAGTAGCCCGCGCCATAGCCACTGGGGAATACCGGTCCAAAGCCACCGTACGGGCGATAGGCGTTGTAGCTGCCACCGTAGGGGCGACCATAACCGTAGCCACTATAGCCATAGCCGCTATTGAAACCGATTCCCTGACCAACGCTTAGGCTCAGGCCCGATCCGTACCCCGGTCCGAAACCACCAATGCCAGATCCAAAACTAATTCCGAATTGACCTTGAGCGCTGTGCGCCACTCCGAACGTCAATGCAAGCCCCAATGCGGAAGAAACTAACCAGCGGCACATGTTCTCGCTCCCCTGATCTCGCGCTAGAATCAAAGCGGTTGCGAAAAGTTGCCAAAACCGCCTCGTGCACGCTGGGCGATTCAGCGCACATCTTATGCTTCCCCATATTTGGTTGTACGAGTCAGCGTCTGGCTTGACAATTGAGCAAAATCCGTGCCGCAATAGCAGAAAGGCTATGGATTGTTCAACGCATCTCGCGATCAAGATACCAAGTAATTGATTTTAGGGGCGGTGGCGCTATTCTATTGGGCTCTTCAGAAGAATCTGTGGGTAGCCATATCGATTCAAGAAACAACTCTGATAGGTTTGTTTAAGGCATGGCAGGGCAAAAAGAATGGTTTTAGGCGAAAATCACTTGATATCCAAAAACTAAACCTCGGTAAAACATGAGTCCTACCGAGGCCAAGCGAGTTATTCTTCTCGCCCTG
>JBGSJT010000354.1:0-21809 GCA_041741715.1 Pirellulaceae bacterium
TCTCTGGATTCTGCGTCGGGCATGGCGATGACGGTCTCTAAGGTTTGTACCCGAGGCGCTTGGCCTCGGCGAAGTCCGACTCCGCCTCGGTGCGGTCGCCCGTTTTTACGTAGGTGTTGGCCCGGTTGTAGTGGGCCCTCGCAACGACGGCGCTGTTGTAGTCGACTACGTGGGTATAGGAATTACCCTGGGCGCCATAGCCAAGTACAAGGTTTCGCCCAATCCGGATAGCCTCAGTGTAGTCGGCAATCGCGTGGGAGTAGTCGCCTTTGGCGTAGTGGGCATCGCCCCGACCACGGTAGTTTCCTGCTGCTGTCGATCGGAGACGGATGGCCTCCGTATAGTCGGCGATAGCGCGGTTGAACTCGCATGCATTAAGGTATGCGTCCCCACGACTGGCGTAGCCGATGCTGCTTCCAGGATAGAGCTGGATATTGTGGGTGAAGTCGGCGATGGCGTGTTCCCAGTCGTCAATCTTCGCGTAGGCTTCGCCGCGGTTAAGGTAACGACCAGGAACATCCGGCTCCAGTCGAATGGCCTCGGTACAGTCAGCGATGGCTTTCACGTACTCGTGCATGTGTGCGTGCCCACTGCTACGCAAGCTATAGGCAGATGCAACATCTGGATTAAGCCGTATGGCTTCGCTGAAATCGGCGATGGCACTGTCGTAGTCTTCCCTTCTCATATGTACTACGGCCCGACGGTAATACGCTTCGGCGTAATTCGGTATTAGACGGATGGCCTCGGAGATGTGCGTGATGGCTTCGTCGTACTCCATTTTCCTTCGGCACTGTCCGCCCAGCTTAACGAGTTTCTCCGCGCGAAGTCGAACCGGTTTCGTGATTGATCGGACGGCCTTTCCGCTGGTTCCCCAACGCCCGCGTAGTATTTTCGCTGTGTCGTCGTCCGTTGAGTAATCGAGAGGCGTTCTGCCGGATTTATCTTGTGCGTTGACCTCCGCGCCATGGGACAAGAGTAGTTCGACCATCTCTGCGTGACCATAATGAGCCGCGGCGTGCAAAGGAGCACGGTCATTTTCCTCTCGTGCATTCACATCTGCAGCGTGAGACAGCAGCAGTTCCGTCGTATCTATGTGGCCTTTACCGGCCGCTCTCATCAGAGCGGTGTAGCCACGGTTCTCTCGCGCATCGACATCTGCATCGTGAAACAACAAGAGATCAACCGTGGCGACGTGGCCGTTGTCCGCTGCCCTGTGCAGGGGAGTGCAATCCCAGCTATTCCGCGCGTTAACGTCTGCGCCCCGAGACAACAGTAGTTCGACGGTATCGGTGTGACCTTCATCGGCGGCCCTGTGCAGAGCGGCGTAATCGTGTTGTCCTCGTGCATGGAGGTCTGCACCGCGGGACAATAGTAGTTCGACGGTATCGGTGTGACCTTCATCGGCTGCCATGCGCAAAGGTGTGTTACCATGTTGCCCCCGTGCGTTGACCTCCGCGCCATGGGACAAGAGTAGTTCCGCCATCTCTGCGTGACCATAATGAGCCGCGGCGTGCAAAGCTGTATAGCCACGTTCCTCCTGCGCGTTGACGTCGGCGCCGTAGGACAACAGCAACTCAGTCGTATCGGCATGGCCTTCGTTGGCTGCCAAGTGCAGAGGCGTACACTCACCACTGTCTTTGGCGTCTATTTTTGCAGGATCATTTTGCAGGATCCGTCTGACTGCAACGTTGTCGCCACTTCGCGCTGCTTCGTGAATGTCATCCGTTTGGACTGATGGCATCGAGGGCGGCGCAGCCGTAAGGCCAGCGAGATCCTGCAAGCCTCTCGATATGAGGGAATTCCGAACGACGCTGAGACTGCGGTCACGGCGCAGTGAAATGCTTCTCTGTGTTGAGTCAGCATCGTTGCTCATCGAATGGTCTACTTGCTTAATAGTGATTCAAGTCGCGTCTTCGCTTCGTCAATCCGCTCAGTAACACCATCAGCCATCTCGGCCAGCAAATCGCCTCCCGACGCTGTTGCCTCCTCGATCTGCGACTTGAGTTGAGACAACTCGCCTTGCCTCAATGCCTCAATCTCGTCTTTGATCGCGGCAAGGCGTTTCCGAATCAGCGCAATCGTGCGAATCACTCGCACCAGTTCCGCCGCGGTGTCTTCTCCTTCCACTTGGTCTGGAGAAACTCGCCACTCGTCGAGTATTTGTCGAAGTCGTTCTTCATCGCATTCTTCGTAAGCCTTGTTTATCTCCGCCATCACCTTCTGGCGACGCGTCTTTTCGTTGGGATCGGTTGTCAAATCGGGGTGGAGTCTTAGAGCAGCTTCGCGATACAGCTTTCGGAGGCGTTCCGATGGTTCAAACGGGCGATCTGGCGTGTCTCGCCCAACGTCGTCAACCGCCTGCGCTGATTCCCGCGCTCGCGTTCGTGCGTTCTCGGCGTTTTTGCGTGCTGAGTCGTCGCTGGGCTTACGGCGGAATTCGGCGTCGGCGATCTGCGCCTCCAAATCATCCAACTGCGCGTACAAGTGGCCGACCTCGTGAATGTACCGTCGTTCAAAATCGACGAGTTCACCACGAAGATTCGCCAACTCCAATTCCCGATCGGCAAGTTCCGACTCTAGCTCTCGAAGTTCGGCTTGTTTTCGCTCGAGTTCTTCCTCTTCAGGCGTAAGATGTGCCGCCGCCTTTGCGTGCGTAGAGGATTCGAGGCGTCTCGGCTCGGCTGTCATGTTCTGTATCCCGTTGGCTATACCAGCGGCCTACGACTTAGGGCGCAGCAGCGACCGCGGTCGGGCGTTACAACGGAGACTTGGCCAGAGATGGCCGAGAGCGTAGGCGATATGCACTCGTCCGGTCTGGAGAGACAAGGCTCCTCACACTTGAGCTAAAAGTCTAACCTTCGGCACGAGTGGCAGCAATTAGGGCCGAGCGGCAAAGAACAAACGAAGCCCCCGGCCAGTAAGCTGAACCGGAGGCTTCCGAGTGCATATCGCTGAGGAAGAACATATCGCGGATAAGACGCGATCGCAAGCCGAGTGCGGTCTCTCAATGGACTTTCTGAGCAGCACTGATCACTTACAATATGCGGGAAGGTCACAAAGGCAGCAGCGATTGAACCAACACGCGAGGGCAAGGGTGAGCAATAAATCCATCGGTCGATTGCGTTTGCAATTCGCGGTCTTCGCTTTAGCGACAGTTCTCGTAGGATCGTGCGGGTACAGGACCGCAGATCAGCCAGCCTCCGATGTTCCGGCAGGTTCCTCGACTGCGGAAACCAGCGACATTGGTCGGACGTTTGTTTCTTCATCCGCTATACGATCGGTGGGTTACGATCAGTCCAGCAACGTTCTTGAGATCGAGTTTCCGAACGGCGCTGTCTACCAATACTACGATGTACCCAAATCCGTCTATCAAGGGCTGATGAATGCCGAGTCGCATGGCCGGTACTTCCATCAGCACGTGCGCGACAAGAGCTACCGATACCAGAGGATGAACTGACCGGTTCCCTTTTCGGCTGCCAAACCGGTTCCCTTTTCGATTGCCAATTCCATGCACTGTCTAGTCTCATTGCATCCCTAAGAATGATTCCCGAATGCTAGGTCATTCGCCAGTGTTTCTCGTCGCCTTCGAGCATCAGCCGTGTTGGACGAGACAATCTCTTCAATCTCCGTCAGATTAACTGGCCGCAAAACCCTTGTAACGTTTTGCGCAAAACGTTACAAGGAGATAATGCAATGTTACCTCTGCCAGAACGAGTTCAAACGCAGTCGTTTAAACCAGCGATTCTGTTCCAGCAACTGTCGTGTGAGAGCACATAGGTTAGGCCTCGGACCACCTGTGGCTACTGCCATCCGCGGGACCAACGACGAGCTCATCAAGCAGGTTGCCGTGATCTACGTTGACGACGGCGATACAATCGCCGACGTGACATATGGTAAGGGAGTATTCTGGAAAAAGACGAAGCAACTGAACGTCACTGGATCAGATTGGCAGACGGTGCCGGATCGTGCGTACGACTTCAGAGACCTCCCCTATGACGATCGCAGTTACGACCACGTCGTGCTCGATCCACCGTACATCCATACTCCCGCGAAGCACTACCGCGGAAACAAGACCTACAACAACTACGCCTCCCACAAGGAAATGCCCCTCAATTCGTACGCTGATATCCTGGCGATGTACCTGGCTGGAATCAAAGAGGCTGCGAGGGTGGCCCGTAAGTGCGTGTGGGTCAAGTGCCAGGATACGATTACCAGCGGTCGGCCCAATTGGCTTCACATGGACCTCTACAGCCACGCCAGCAAGCTAGGGCTTCGGCTTGATGAGATTTTCATATTGGTTCAAAACGGCGTTCCGACAATCCAAAAGAAGAATCAGTTGCACGCCAGGACGAACCATTCTTACTTGATGGTATTCAAGGTTCCAAAGCGAAGATCAAACCCCAGACGGTCGCAAGGCAGCCGAAAGAAATAGGCACGCAGCATAGCCCGTCCAAGTCGGGTGCGCTGACATGCGCGAAAGTCGACCTTTGGCTAACGCGGAAGGTGCGGCGCAAAGTGAACTCTGCAGGTTAAAGTCGTAGTTGGCGCGCTTGGCAATCACGAGTGCTCGCTTGGGCAAGCAGACTCGGCAGCACAATCAGGCTATTGGGGAAAGCGCCTGACTTGACTGACCCCCTGGGAGTCACCAACTTGGCTGACGACAAACTCGGGTACGACCAGCGCCAAAATCACCAGGCCAGATCCCCATTTGGCTAGTGCCAGATGGCCAGCTCCACCACTTGTCTTAACTCAAACGACCAGTACTACTGATTGGCGCCATGATACTGATTGGCGTCATAACTTGGCCACGTTGCTAACTTGAGCGATAGACGGTCACTATGCCGCACGAGGAAGCGGGCAATTCATTGGTAAACAAGTTACGGTTCGACGAGCGAGAAAAAACCGCCTCGCTCTTGTTTAAGTTTTCCCTGTTTGGCTAGTTCCTGCCAGACGGTCTTGGGAAACTGGTTGGGAGGTGTAATGGCGACGATCTCCGATTGCCGACCAGACGACATGGGTCCATAGCCCAGTCCCGATTCTTCGTCTAAACGAGTTAGCTTAAGGCGTTTGCGGAATGCCTTCATCGCCAACCGCAGCTCTTCTTTCGAGGGTGGTTCAGGTACAGCTTTGGATTCTAGCTCGCCCATGTTGCGATTCCTTTGAATGTTGATTGGATGTCGCGTTAGAAGCCGACTTCAAAGGCAAAAGTGCGATTAAGTTAGGCATAAGCTCCAAGATCCCATTTACGATTCTACTTCGTCATCCGCGATCGTTGCTGCAATTAGTTCCGATAAAAATGCATTGTGCTGCTGAAACTGCTGAGGATTGATGGTGATCTTCAAGCGGTTCTGTCGCTGCTTGACGACTGGTAGCGCAAGTTCTTCTATCTTCGCGATCCAGGCTTCAGGCTCCTGGACTCGGATTCGAAAATGCAGATAAGCTCTCTTGGGCAGAATTCCTATTAAGTTTCGCCAATCTCCATCCTCTGAAATACCAGCGTGACCTTTCAAGTACTTCAAGTAGCATTTGCGCTTGCCGTTTTGATTCACCAAATCAAGCAATCCATCGGCAATCTTCATGATAGACTGCCCAACGCGAGCGTCCCAATAGCCTCGATCTACTTCGGCGCTGGCGACTTCAGCTTCATCGTCGCGTCTTAGACTGGTTTGGTTCATTACAGTAACGAAGTTCAAAGCGAGCTGATCACCGATTTTTAGGGCGCTCAACTGGATCGCGATCATCGGAATATTGCCTGACATCAGGCTGATGATGTTCAGAAAGCGGCTAGTAATATCCTCAGCGACAATCACTGCCACGTGCTCGTACGCCGGGTAGCGTCTGCGTTCAAGATCCCAGTATTCAATGCAACGAATAATGTGACTAGGATCGGTTTGCCCCAGCATCAACTCGACTTCATACCGAGTAGAATCACCGTCGGAGAGTAGCAGGTCCAGTCGTCCCGACCGCTCTTGGACCCGCTCGCGATCGATAAGCTCAAGCTCCCCGAGTCCTAGGATCGACGGGTCATTCGCGATGGTGTCTTGCAGCCATTTCTCAGAGAACTCGGGATGGTGCTTAAGAGAGATAACTTCGTGACGTACAAACTGAAGTGATGCCATATTGCAAACGCATTTTCTTGAAAGTTGTGAAGCTGCATCGTAATCTTGCGATGTGATTGCGCTAAATCGCACTCGCTTGGGATCGACTGTAACCGTTCGCCTTCACCGCGCGAGAGCTGCGGCCTGTGCCCAACCGCATACTCCATCGCCCCGAACCATTCGAGTATCCGATTTGTTTATTTCATTCCACGCCTAACGCCTTGAACGCTGCATCTCTGGGATCGGAGTAGAAGCTGGTTTGGAACTTGGCGAACAGTTCGCCGGGAATTGTGGGGATGTCGCGGACGCTAGCCATGGGGAGCAGGACTCGTTTGGCACCGGCGTCGTGGGCGACTTGGAGTGACTCGGCGAGGCTTTCGACGGGGATGATGTTGCCGCCGAGGCTCATGCTGCCCAAGACGACCATCTGGCTTTGGATTGGCTTGCCTAATACCGCTGAGCAGAGTGCGATGAATGTAGTGAGTGTCATAGCTGCCGTGGGTCCAGTGTTGTGCAACTCAACAACGTGCAGATGGTAGTCGTGATCGAGCGACTTGATGGATGCACTGACATGCGTGGCGTTGGCTTTGAAGTAATCGAAACCGACTTTCACCGCTTCCTTTGCCTGCGAATTCGACCCAAATCCGGATAGCTTGAGAGAACCGTTACCCGGCGTGACCTGGTTTTCGATCCGGTACAGTCCCAGATGACCACCCGATCCAGTGGCCACAGTGTGCATCACACCCGGATTCAATGGGCCATCGGGGATCAATGATCCGCCGCCTTGTTCGCGCACGGAGATGAATTTTTCTTCGGAGGTCTCCAGGTCGATGTAGCTGAAGTGGACATCGTAGAACTCCATGCCGCCAATCTTTTTGAGTTGCTCTTTGACTCGACGGCGAACTTCTAGTGCGTACTCCAGACAGCGGCGGACCGCTTCCTTGTCGTATTCCTCGTTCGGGTATAAAAGCTTTAACAACCCGGAAACGGTGTGCTTGACGGCAATCGTGTCACGTTGGTTCAAGTCACGGCCCAGCTTGAAATACTTGTTGATCGCATCGCCGAAGTTCCGTTTGCGCATCTCGCGCACCCACTCGGCGAGGTAGTCTACGATCATGCCGTACTGGTTGGTGAAAAACTCAGGCCGCATCTTGGGGATTTCCCAGCCGGGAATGTAGGCATGGAACCGATCAAAGAAAGCCGAGTCGATCATCGTTTCAGGGAACGGCGCGAGTAGGTGGCTGGTTTTCACCAGCGTATCGACGGGCTGATTGATATTGCCGACGAAGACCATCGAAGCGTAGGCGTTTACGGCGTCACGGCCACGAGCGAAAGAGCCGCTGGCCATGTAGTCCTTCATGATCTGGACAGTGTCGGCCCCGATGAACTGACCAACTTCGTCTACCAAGAAGATGAGCCGGTGAGCTGGGCCTTTCTTGTCGAGGTACTCCTTGGTCCACTTGGCAAAGTTTTCGATGGAGAGGCTGAAAGTGCCTTCTCCGGTGTCGACCCATTTCTCGCAGGACTCCTGACTTTGGCCGAGAGTCTTGGAGAGTGCTTCGATCACTTCATCCCGGTTGAATTCGTAGGCGTCCCGTTCATCCTTCCACTCAGTGCTGGTGAGCGTCTTGTAGATATTCTGGAACTCATCGTACTTGCCCTTGTCGTCGAGGTATCGCTCCATGTGGGCAATGTGAGCGTGGTCCGGGCTGTAGCCGAGCTTCTCGTTCAACACCTTAAGGAACACAGCGAGGATGGCGTCCCGACCCGTGCTGCTGCTGGCCTTGCTGTCGATGTTGAAGAGGATGACATCGGTGTCCGAGAGGACCGCTCGTTTGATGTCGCCAAGGATCGTGGCGTCCGCAATCTTGTCGTTGAAAAACTCGACGGCCCGTTTGGTTTTGCCTTCGTGCGTGTGTTCTTCATTGGCCAGCAGGTGCGACAGCACTTTGATGAAGTGTGATTTACCAGAGCCGAAGAAGCCCGAGACCCACACACCGATCTGGCCAGAGATGTCGGGGTCCTTGGGCGAGTCGATGGCTTCGCAGTATCGTTCAAAGAACTTACGCAGGTGGCCATCAAGTTCTTTGGTGACGACGAATTCGTCCAACTCCTGCCAGACGGACTCTTCATCCAACTGGTCGGCTTTGACAACGCCGTTGATGGGGCGTGCGATGTTCTTTTTGAAGAGGTCGCTGATTTTCATGGTTGTTACTCGAATATCTTCTGTCTTCTAACTGCCCAATGCCCAATGCCTACTCAATCAGTCGGAATGCTCGATAGTATCGGGCTTTGCGTTTCCGGTCGGTGGACGATGAATCAAAGGCCAAGCTGGCTTTGCCAAAAAGCTTGAGCGTGATCTTGTCGTACACGCCGGGATAGAACATCACGAGAGGCGTCAGCCCCATGTGCTTGTGCAGATTGTTCAGCAGTTCGTGCGTGCGAATGATTGGGTACGAAGAGCCGACTCCCGAAACCAGCACCAAGTCGGGCTTGCCACTCATGACCTCGTCGTAAAAGTGGTCGGCCAGTTTTTCGGCACTGGCGATAGACTTGATCGACTTGACGGCTTTGGCACTGCCCTGCGTGCGCTCCTTTTCCAGCGACTTCTCAAAGTAGCCACGCCCCTTGATGTAGTCGATCAGGAAATCGAACAGGTTGACGTGAACGACTTTCAAGTCCGGTGCCTGCTTGGGCAGCTTGTCGATTAGGAACGCCAGATGTTCTCTGATCCGCAGTTCGTCCTCGGCGGGGTAGTCGAAGACGTAGAACGGAATCTCATTGCCGATCCCCTGTCCACTCAGAAAGTCTGGCGAAGTGATCTTCGGCAAGATCGCATTCAGTCGCTCTGTTAATCGATCACTCATGGCGTCACCTGAATCTGGCGCAGCACGCTGCCCTCGTGATGTTTTTCAAGATATCTCACGACTTCCTCAGCAAGGTGTACGGTCTGGAGTCGCAGTGACTTCGTACTGTCGATGTATCCAGCCTGTTGCAAGATTTGGAATACCGAGGAACGCAACCTCTTAATGGTTGATTCGCTCCACTCGGGTAATTCGGCGTCACGGTTCTGGCAGTCGGCGATGAAGTCGTCCCACATCTTGTAGGTGAGCTTCTCGGCGAAGATGCGGTACTGCTCCCTCACGACCAGTTCCAGAAAGTCGGCCAGCAAGGCACTGTGTTTGACCGCTGCGGCTAGGCAGGCGTGTGTGGCGACAGTGGAGTTGCCGTCCTTAATGAGCTTCCAGAGATCGGAGGTCATGGTTTCGAGACGGCCTCGAATGAGTAGGGCTAATCGGTCAGCAGTTCGGGGAGACCTCGTTTGCAGGACGTTTTCTTCACGTAGCGCAGATTTCCACGCATCATCGCTGGCTTGCTTTAACAGCAAGTTGGCGATGACCCGGCTCTCTGCAACCTTCAGAGAGCCTGCTGTGATGTCCGCTCGATATTTCAAAGGGGCCTCTGCAATCACTTTTTAGCGTGCTTTTCTGGGTCGTTTGGGTTTCGGTTCATCAGGTTCCTGCACTTGCTTTAACAAGGCATCGAGTTCTTCCTTCTTAAACAGCCGATACGAGTTCACAGGATGCCGGTGAGCCTCGATTTTTCCCGCTCGCGCCCAGTTGCGAATAGTGTTTGGGGAGACGCCCAAATACCCAGCCGCCTCTGAAACTCGCAGATAGTCGCTTAGCTTCGTCACTTGACGGTTCCTCCGATGTGTCGGAACATGGTTAATAGTGGTTAAACCTTACCAAAGTTGTTCTCGGCGGGGAATCATGGCGGACTGTTTCCGAGTCCCATGGAGTGTGTTCACATGAAGATTCTCTTCTTTCACGGATGGCACAGCGTGCCGGGCGACGGTCTGGCGTTCTCGGTTCACGGCTCCGGCTGTCGGCGCTTCTCACCTTCAGTTGCGGCGGTCGGGCCGAGTGAAAGAAGGTGATTCAGATGACCGACGCGCAGTTGTGGGAGTTCTTCGGGCGACGATGCGATCCGAGTCCCGAGCCAAACCCCGAGTGGAATGCACGGGCTAAGGCGGCGATTCTGAGCGACGATCTGCCGGCCAATGCGTCTTCGGAAATGACGGCGGTAGATGCGGCCAGGTACATTTGCCGGCTACTTCGCGTGCTACAGGAAGTTGCGGGGACCGACGCGATGCTGTCACCGCGAGACCCGACAGCGGGAACCGTGTGTGACAATCAAGTGCGAGCGGCCTTTGTCCGTGGGATCGCGTTGCGCGGCGGGGACCCTATGGAGGCGTCCCTGTTGTACACGCGGGGCATGGAGGAGGCTGAGCTACGGGAGTTGGTTGAATTTGAGTTGGTAAGTCCAGGACGAGAGGACTGCCTCTTCTTGACCAGCACTGGACGTGTGGTGGCTGAGGTCGTGGTTGCAAGTGATCGTGGTCAAGGCGTCCAAGGCACCATCACCACACTCGAGCAAGGCGCACTCGATGGCGACTTTTCGGAGTGGGTGCGAAATGCAGTAGAGCGATTTGCGAACGACTACGATCTCTTAGACGCTAAGACCCACACAGAAGTGCTTCGGCAATACCAGAATCTGTACGAGGACTTCGTTGCTCAACATTTCCACACTGACGACGGTCCGAATTGGGTAAATGGCACGAAATCACAGATTGAGCTTGCGATGCGCGAGGACTTTGAGACTACGGAAAGGTTTCGAGCAGCGGATGCGTGGTCAAAGAATGGGAGTCGATGCCTATCCTGCGGCCTTGATTTCGCCAACCGGCCCATTGATCTGGCGACCCTGACCGAAGATGCCTGCCGAACGCTAGCCGCGCTGTATCTAATGTCTTTGGGTGATAGTGTCCTGCTCGCATCAGAACCGCCCGACTGGAATGAGTGGCGATGGAGCGACGATAAGATTGAACGCAGAATCGCATGGATGGTCGACGGCATTGATGGCCCATCCGATGATCGCTTTGGGCGAATTGGGTTGGTGATTGAAAGGGTGATTGCCGATTATGACTGCGACGGCCTTCTACAGGCGGTGAAGGCGGAATCAAATGTGGCAATGGAACGGTGCCTGAGCATCGTTGCCACGGAGAGACGCAAGCCGGGTGAGTCCCAATACCTCGACATCACACTAGGTGACCGCGAAGCAACTCGGATCGTAGACAGTCAGGAATGCGTCGCCGAGTTTGGCAAAAAAGAAAAGCCCTGGGATCTGTTGAAAGTGCTGATTGAAGCCGGTGGAGAAGGAATTCACCGACGTGAGATAGAGGATCAGATAGGAGGGAGCCTCGACAAGCATAAGGCCACGCTTCTCACGCTTGTCGAACCTCTGAAGCTAGACATCGTCCTCAGTAGAGGCATTTGGACGCTGAAGAGTATGTAGTGGACTTCAAGAAAATTGGAAGTGCGTTGCAGATTACGCCTTCGCAAACGTTGCTCATGATGGGCTACGAGTCATCAGTGATTCGTAGCCTTTCTTATTGGAGCAACCAATGATCGACATTCAACGTGAAACCATCGTTTCCATTTCAGAAGCCCCCCGGCACGTTCCCGGCAGACCATCGGTGCAAACACTTTGGAGGTGGGTGCTGAGCGGTACTCGCGCCGGCAAACTTGAGAGTTGTCTGATTGGCGGGCGCAGATTTACATCTGTCGAAGCAATCCAACGGTTCGCCGAACAAAGCACCGCCGCAGCCGACACTCCATCCGCGCGGACATCACGACAGCGTGAGCGAGCCATCGAGCAGGCCGAGCGTGCGTGTGAGCAGGCCGGCATCTGACCTTCCCTCCTCGCATGCAAAACGCCCGGCGGCAGAACCGGGCGCTTGCGTGTCTCCACTAGGCAACAAGGAGGTATCTTGATGCTCAAAACAGATTCTAACGCGCAGGACGTGAAGCGTCCAAGGCGGGCGAAAAAACAGGCCAAAACACGCGCCGAGAATGCCGAGCAAATCCAATCCGTCATCCGGGTTTACTGGCGGACTCTCTCGGATCGGCAGATGGCGGAAATGGCCGTTTGCACGCATCGGACCATTGCGAGCCATCGCCAGAAGATGGAGGAAGCCGGCGAAATCCTGCCCCGATTCGATGAAAGTATCCACTCGATTCAATCATGCTTGCGTGAGGTGGATACTTTTGCCATCGAACCCGCCCCGGAGAACGACAAGCTCTACGATCCGATCCGTGAAGATGACCCAGCGTTTCTGTCGTTGGTCGCCAACATTCGCGAAGACGGGATCATCAACAACATTGGCGTCTCCGCGGATGGATATATTTTTGATGGGCACCGCCGGTTTGCAGCGGCTTGTCATTTACGGCTTGATAGGCTCACGGTGCGCGTTGATCCGACTATTTCACGGTTCAAGGATCGTGATGCGTTTATCCGCCGCCTGCGAAGCTGCAACGAGCAGCGAGTAAAGACTACCGCCGAAGTGATGCGCGAGAGTCTGGTGACGATGGAACCTGATACATGGCAACGGGTTTGCGACTACCGCACATCCGTAAGCAATGTGGACGGCTCGGAAGTCTTCCGCATCACGGGAACAAAAAAGCGTTCCAAGATTGTCGAGAAGCGCGGCTTGGCCGATGCAATCATCAAGGTTGTCAATGACTATTATGCCGAGTACGGGGCAACGAGTGACCGCAAAGTTTTCTACTTGTTGCTCAATATTCCTGGGCTATTACGCAATGACGTTCGCAAGACGCCCTTCGTGAACGATGACAAATGCTACCAGGACGTGACCGATATGTTGACGCGGTTGCGTTTGGACGGGTCAATCCCCTTCGAGGCGATCGAGGACGAAACCCGCCCGGTCGTCATTTGGAATACGCATCGGCATGTCCGCACTTTCATTGACCGGGAGTTAGACAATTTTTTGTCGGGCTACTGGCGCGACCTTATGCAATCTCAACCGAATCACGTGGAATTGCTGGTCGAGAAGAACACAGTTTCGAAAGCCCTGAAACCCATTGCGGCAAAGTACACCTTACCACTGACTAGTGGACGAGGTTACTCATCGCTGCCTCCGAGAAAGGCAATAGTCGAGCGGTACAGAGCAAGCGGGAAAGAGAAACTCATTGTCATCGCAGTGTCCGATTTCGATCCCGAGGGCCAAGACATTCCAAATTCGTTTGGGCTAAGTCTACGAGACGATTTCGAGATCGACCCAAACGAACTCATGATCATCAAGGCCGCACTGACGCAACAGCAAACGCAAGAGTTAGACCTGCACGAGGGACAGATAGCCAAGGAGGACTCCGCTCGGTACGACCAGTTTGTGCGGGCGTACGGCGACCGCTGTTGGGAGTTGGAAGCGATCCCTACAGATACGCTCCGGGAAATCGTGGATGGCACCATTCAGCGCACGATCGATATGGATGCGTTCCGCCGCGAAGTGGAAATCCAACAGCAGGAACAGCTAGAACTCAACGAGCATCGCCGGCGCGTCCGGGAACTGCTGTCGGACATGGACTGGGAAGGGGATGACGAATGATCCGCGACATATCAATGGGACTCGCCACACGAATGGAGACCACATGAGCACGGCGTTATTACGCGAGCAGACGGTTGCTACCATGAATCAACTGTCGACGATCAAGATGTTCGATTCAGCGAGAGCAATTTCAAAGGCAATGCCTACGTTTGAGCAGCAATTCAAATATAAAAAGCTGCTCGATATGGCAAAAGCGATGGGAATGAAAACTCCCGAGCGGACACGTTCGCATATCGAAGCACAAGCAGCATTGGCAGATAGTGTTAACGAGGCGATCAAAAGTGGAAATGCAAAATCCGAACTAAATGGGACTTACCAACTTGGTAAGTACAAAATACCCGGCGCTGAGGTTGACCGATGGCGCAAGCTCGCCGCTATTCCGCACATGGAACGGCAAGGATATTACGATTCTGTTGAGAAGTGGAGCCGAGATGCGTTGCTCAAGTGGTGGAAGGCTCGTGAGGTCAACGGAAGTTGTGTAGAACTCGACTTAGACGATTGCTCAATCATAAGCGATCTGGATTCTCTTGGCGGCAAGAAGTTCGGGACGATCTACGCTGACCCGCCTTGGGCATACGGGAATCAAGGCACTAGAGCGTCCACGGGGAACCACTACAGTACGATGTCGATTGCTGACATCTGTGACATGCCGGTAAGGGACCTAACTGCCGATTGTGCTCACCTGCATTTATGGACAACAAATTCTTTCCTGCGTGAAGCGTTCGAGGTCGTTGACGCATGGGGGTTTGAGTACAAGTCATGTGCCGTTTGGTGCAAGCCACAAATGGGAATAGGCAACTATGTCAGGGTCTCCCACGAGTTGGTAATGATTGCAGTCAAGGGTGATTGTAAGTCATTCAAAAAGAAGAACGTGATGAGTTGGTTTTCTCGTCCGAGAACAAAGCACAGCGCTAAACCGGATTACTGGCGAAAGGTCGTAGAGGAAAACAGCCCAGGTCCTTATCTCGAACTATTCGGAAGAGAACAAATTCCAGGGTGGACAATCTATGGAAATCAAATAAGCACGCAACAAAGGATTTCGTAGCATGATTCAGGAATTTCTAAATTCCTGCAGATTGGTCTTGCTTCCCTTTTACGCCAAGCACGAAGGCGTCCTGCTGCGAATCAAAGGCGAACAAGACATCGAACACGCGATTCCCATTGTCCGCCAAGCCTATTCCCTGGCCGCCAGCGAGGTGGAAGTGAGCTAGATAAGTCGACCGATCAGGAAGCCCCAATTTTTACAAATCCGATGAAGCCTTCAGTTCATTTCTGCTTGCCTGAATCGTTCCAGCCGGGTGAATTCCTGCGGACACCGCAGTTAATTCGCCTGGCAGATGACGCGCGATATTTTGTGTCATTGATACTCACCAAGACCGCACGCGATCAAGTTGATGATGCCGGACATGTGCGGCTCATGGCGAAACATTTGAGGAGTATCATGCACAAACACCATTACAAACAAGTGGTGGATGCCTTGCTAGTCGGTGGAGCCGTTAAGAGAGTTGCATATCAGGTAGGGGAATGTTCATTCGGTTATCAATTAGCGGAGAGATTCCACAGGGACAAGCACGTCCGTATTGCCGCACAGGATCCTCGATTAGTTGATCGACTGCGGTTGTTCCACGAAAAATCCGAACAAGAGCGGCAATCACGAATGAAGCCAGTACACTTTGCGCTGGAGCGGCTTCAACAACAGCTAAAGATCGACGCCGATCAAGCTCGGGAGATCATCGAGTCACTACCCGCCGCTTCAAACCCCTGGGACTGCCAAGGCGTGTTGGTCCGAGATATCGAAGACAAGGACTTCCATGTGAACGTCGGACGCTACGGACGACTAACGAACAACATCACGTCGATGAAGCGCGAGATTCGCTCGGCACTAAGACTAGGATCAGAATCGCTGAAACACGTAGACATAAGCTGTTGCCAACCGGCACTGATAGGCAAAGAAGCAAAGGACAGAGAACGGCAGGACAAGAGGCAACAACAGCAGGACAAGGGACAGAATCAAGAGGGAAGCATATATGATGCCCCGGACTCGCCACACTGCAGGGGGGATTTGGATGTTTACTGTGAGTTGGTTCAGAGCGGACAGTTCTACGATTTTTTGCTTGCGAAGCTCAAGATTGGGCCATGTCCGAATTTGACTCGCGAGGATCTAAAGAAGCGATTCCTGACCGATGTTGTGGCAAAGCGCAAGGCTAATCGGCACGGCGCTGAATACCCTTCCGACATTGAAGATAGATTCCGCGGACTCTTTCCTTCGCTATACAAGTTCATAAGGGACATCAATTGTGATGGATGGGAACACAAGAATCTCATTCGGCAGATGCAGCAGGAAGAATCGAAGCTGGTCATCGAGACAGTGGCGGCCAACCTGGTTGCCCGGCATCCCAGAATATTCGTGCTGACCTTGCACGACGCGATATTCACCACCGCCAGCGGCATACCCGTAGTGGTCGGTGCGTTTGAAGCGGCATTTGATCAGATCGGATACCCGATGACGTTGAAAGTGGCGTGACGCGACGCCGATTCCAAGTTTCGTTCCGCGATGTTGCGTCGGTCAATCAACTCCACTTTCACGAAAGTGCCTACCTCACTCGAAGGCGAACGGCGAAGCGCCTCGGACGATACGGCTGGGGGACGTATTGTTCCCGGAGCCGAGACCCGAAACCAGATTTCGCACCCACGCACGCGAGGACGGCAGTTGGTGTTGCTAAGCAAGCTCTCGAAACGAACGGTGGTTTTCGAAAGTCGACCATGATGACGCCTACCTCTTTTGGCACTGACACGGCGTCAGGAGCGAAGTTTCCCAAACCACATATGGACAACTTACAGGCTCGTTAGTGGGCGTTTGAGAATTGGCCACCTCTTTGTGCTCCTACCGGATAACTACCGGATTCCGAAATCCATTTTTTCGAGATTACCGCGAAAACATGGCAAAAACTGCAATTGAGTGACAACGATTGCAAAAGGCGTTTTCCATGCTAAAATGCCGCTAAACACCGAGGAAAATCAGGTTTTTCGCGTTCGGCAGAAATTGCTTTGGGACCAGAGGGTCGTAGGTTCAAATCCTATCACCCCGACTATCTTTCGAAACAAGCCCTTTGGCCAATAGGTCAAAGGGCTTTCTCATTGTGGCGCAAAGGTTTACGTCATCGAGAGAGCAGTTCAAACAGACGATTTCGAGGATTCGACGTTTGGCGGCGTAATCAGCCGTAACCCACTTGGAACGAAGGCTTTGCGAAAGTTCAAACGCTTTCACTGCAATGTCGATGGTTTCGTTCCGGCCACGCTCACAACGCTCGATTTCGAGCCTCAACGACGCCGCTTCGTCCCTTAGTTCACGGGCTTTGTGAGCGAATGTATCCGCATCAATTTCTTCGAGCAGTCGCAGGTTGAGGAGTTGCTCCTGTAAACGCAGTACTTCGGTGTGTCGATTCTTTAAGACACCATCCTCTTTGGACGCTTGAGCGAATTCCCAATTCGCCGCCTGACGAAGTTGCTCACGAAAGGTGTCACGGAATTCGTCGTCCTCAACCCGAAGCGAATCAAAGATCGCAAGCATCTGAGAGTCCAGTTGCCTCTCGGTCAGTCGGATGCGGGGATGGTCGCCTTTGTGGTACTGGGTGCAGCGGTAGTAAATATAATCCCGTTCCCCACTCTTGGTCATCTTCGTCTTGCGCTCACCCGTGATCGGTGAACCGCAATGGGCACATTCGATCAGGTCGCTGGCATACGTCATCTGATGCTGCTTGTAGACCTTCTGGCCGAGGAGTGTCTGAACACGATCCCAGAGTTTGGGTTCGACGAGCGGCGTGTGCGTGCCGGGATGCCACTGTCCACGGAACTTGATTTCGCCGATGTACGAGCGGTCGGTGAGGTTCCCCGATACAACTTTTCTGTTTTCGGGTGAATCGAACCGGGGGCCATGATGTAGCCGCCGTCTCCCCGAATATCGAGATTGTATTCCTTGCCACCGATCATCGTCTTCTGGCGGTTGCTGACGGGATAATCTGGCCTTCGATAAACCCGATGAAAGCCGCCCTTGCCGGTGATCTGCATCATTGGCGTTTCGGGGCATCGTTCTTTGAACAGTGCTTCGGCTTCGTCATCATCAGAATCGACAACAACAATTCCGGGATTCGTGGACGACCACGGCGTTGCCCCAGTGATCAGGGCGAAATTAAAAACTTTCGGATTCCAAAAGTTTTTTCCGTCCTTAGTTTGAAATTTACCGCTCTTCCATTCTTTAAGTTTTTCGACCGAGATTCGCTCAGTTTGGAATTGCTTCCATTCGACGCATGGCCTCTTACCATTCATCGGGATCAGATTGAATTCCATGTCGTAAAGACGGCGAAGGACTTCGGTGCGGTCGTTTTTTGTCTGCTGATCGATTGAAATCGACTCGTTGTTACTATCATACATGTGACTCCTTTTCCGACGTGACTTGTGGGCCAGTCGGCTAAATTGTTTGAGAATATAAATTTAGAAGACACCGCCAGTGAGCCAATCACTGACGGTGTTTTTGTTTGTCCGCTTTCATTCGGCTCGACGATTTGCGAGATCGGCTATGGAGATCGAATCACTGACGATGGATATTCAGCGGCGTTTTCAATTGAACGACGCCGAGGTTTCGGAGATGACTCTGGCAGAGGTTGTGGAATTGATAGAATCACCGTAAGAAACCGAGGCCAAAAGATGAAATATCGGTAGATCGAGTGGTACACCAACTGTCATCCAAAGGACAACTTTCGTGAAATATCTCTACATCCTGATCCCCTTGTTCCTGATCGTTCCGTTCGCATCTGCTGATGAGCCAGTACGGGAGCGGATCGAATGGATCGACATTTGGGTCACTGACGCCGACAAAGACGCTCTTCCCAGAGTGCTGCTGGTTGGTGATTCGATCACCAGAGGATATTTCGGTGCCGTGGAAAAGCATCTCGCTGGGAAAGCCTATTGTGCCCGGCTGACCACATCGAAATGTGTTTCCGATCCCACGTTCAACGACGATCTGAAACTGATGCTGAAGCAGTACAAGTTCTCCGTGATTCACTTCAACAACGGGCTTCACGGTTGGGGCTACACCGAAGATCAATATCGAGATGGACTGGCTGAGACTGTCGCCGCCGTGAAGGAACGTGCAGCCGATGCCAAGTTCAGCTGGGCAACCACGACGCCAGTGCGTGAAAAGGCCAACTTGGAAACCTTCGCTGACCGGACAGATCGAGTCGAAGTGCGGAACAAGCTCGCCTCTGAGATCATGACGGAACAACAGATCCCAACCGACGATCTTTTTGAACTGGTCAAGGATCATGCCGAGTGGACTTCTGGCGATGGCGTTCATTTCAACGGACAAGGAAATGAGGCGTTGGCGAAGCAGGTGGCAACAAGTGTCTCGGAGAATTTGCCCTCAGCCGAGTTGCCTAAGAAATGATCCTGCGACTTTCCCAGAAACTGAACACGAAGATCAAAGCGGGCAAGTTGACCGAGATGCCGCAGGATGAGAATCTCTACGCCGATTGGTCATGCCACTTGTTCACGGCGGATCGAACCCAGTACATCATCATGAGCAATACCAAGTCGCTTTACTCGTGTGTGATGTACGGTGCTGGCATCACTGACGACAGCCGTTTCATCGAGCGGGCGCTGAGCACGATTAGGGAGTTCATGGAGGACGATGGGCAAGCATTTGCCTATCAACGATTCATTGCCCCGGCCAGCAGTTCGGTCAGCTTCGCAAAAGCGTTGAACCGGTCAGTGACGGGATCAATGAACGATCTGGTCAATCATGCGAAGGACTGGCTTGTGGAAGATGAGATTTCGCCGCACGATCTAGGATTCCGGCTCAACGACATCCTGCTTTCCGCCCTCGCACGCAGCAAATCAGACTTTTACTGGAAGCCACGAGAAGCCTTCAAACAGTTGGCTAATCGGTGCTCCATGGACGGCCAATAGAGATGAACGTGGAGTACGATACGCTATGACAATCGCAGATCCTTGGAAAATTGACGAAACCCATTATCCAGCCAGCGGTTCAATGCCCGACCGTCTGCGATTTCTGCTCCAGTATGCCGTGTTGGCACCATCGAGCCACAACACGCAACCGTGGAAGTTCCGAATTGACGGCAACCGCATCGACATCTTCATGGACGACGAAAGGTGGCTGAAAGTTTGCGATGACGACCAGCGGGAACTGCACATCAGCGTGGGGTGTTGCTTGGAAAATTTACTCGTAGCTGCTGACCATTTTGGGTTACGGCATCAGGTCGAGTATCTGCCAGATTCATGCAATGCGATGCACGCTGCGACAATGGAACTCAGGGATGGCACTGCGACGGAACGTGACAGCAGGTTGTTCCAGATGATTCCCGTCAGGTACTGGTTGAGTAAGATGGCTGAACAAGGACCAGATTATCGCAATCAAATCGCCATCCGCAGCTTGGCGATCTGGTTGCTGATCATTTGCGCCGAGATTATTCACGGCATTCTTCGAGCGATTGTCCTCGTGCCTTTCGTTGGTGAGTTCCGCTCGAATCAGATTGGCGTGTTCACCGGCTCGGCGATCATCCTTGCAATCGCCTACTTCACCATCCGCTGGATCGGGGCCAAACGACCTAATGAACTGTTGCTTGTCGGCTTGATTTGGCTGGTGTTGACTGTAGCGTTCGAAGTTATGTTTGGGCGGTTCGTGGTGGGATTGTCTTGGGAACGGATTGCTTCTGACTACAACGTGCTAAACGGTGGGTTGATGCCGTTGGGCCTGCTGGTGTTGTTTTTCAGCCCGATGGTTGCTTCGAAGATGCTACCACACAGAAAGTGAGTCTATACTGATGAACGCCACGATTCGACCTGAAGGCATCGAAGATCAGCAATCGATCTGGCACGTCAATCAAACCGCATTCGAAGGCGATGCGGAGGCGAAACTCGTTGATACTCTGCGTGATGGTGGCTTCGTTCATGTTTCACTTGTTGCAGAGGTTGATGGCACAGTCGTTGGCCACATCCTATTCAGCAGAGTGGCCATCGTTACAAAAGTTGGAACAGTGGATGCCCAGTCGCTCGCTCCGATGGCCGTGCTACCGAGTCATCAGCGGCAAGGTATCGGAACGAAGCTTGTGGAGTTGGGATTGGCGGCGTGCCGAGAACAAGGTCACAGGATCGTCGTGGTGCTGGGCCATCCAGAGTTCTACCCACGGTTTAGATTTTCAGCAGAACTGGCAAAACAAATTGAATCACCATTCGGCGGCGGTGAAGCGTGGATGGCTTTGGAGTTGTCGCAGGAATCATTGGGGAGAATCGAGGGCCGAATACAGTATTCGCCTCCCTTCATGGCATTGGAGTAGATGCTCGATTTCCGAAGTGCTTTTGCGATCAAGAAAGCAACGCCGACCAGACAAGCATCACATCGATGCACGTTGAGTCCACGAAGAAATCGCCGGGGATATTCTCCTGCACTCGGTTCGCCGAATTTGCCATAAAATCACCACGCTTCTTTGTCGTTGCCCTCGATATCTTCAAGGCCAGCTTGCGGACGAATCCCTTCCGGCCGTCTGTTACAGTTTGCAGTGCTTTGCGGGTTCCAACAGGAAGTAAATCAGGACACGCTATCATCTGGGAGAAATCGAGCCTCAAGATGTTTTCGTTTCGAAAGCCATCGGGTGAATCTGTTCGTCGCTTTCTTGAGGAACAGGTCAAACAGAACTTTAGCTATTCGGCAGTTGGTGCAACTACCGTGCGGCGTTCGGACAGGAATGACGACTCCATCCGGGCCTCTTCTGCTTACTATATTTCAACGTCGATCCCGATTCCGGTATCCCAGCAATTGTCCCCAAGCACCGGGACCTAGCGGCGACTTCCTTAACCGGAATCCTTCAGCCGCAAAGCGTTCGAGAGTTTCAAAAGCCTCATTCGTTTTGCACTCGGTCAAGTTCTCGGCAATATGGAGTGGCAGCAACTTCACACGAATCAGGGCTTCCACCGAGGAGTCCGCATTGAAGATTCCCTTCTCAAAATCCGGGTTGCGAGCCAAGAGAGCCAGCCGCAACGATTCCACGACTGCGGGTAGATCAGCGTCGTCTTTCGGCATGACCGCCGCCAGTGCCGCCAATCCTCGAACCATGATGTAGTGGTAAGCTGGCCGTGCGTTGTGGGCGTCGGCCCAACGACCCTTGCGTGGTCCTTCGGTGAGTTGCCCCGGAAGAAGGCCGAGGCGAGTCTTCTTCTTGGCGGATTCGAGG
>JBGSJT010000355.1:0-41305 GCA_041741715.1 Pirellulaceae bacterium
CGGAAGCAGCGAGTCTCTCAGGAAGTCGTTGCTTCCGCCCGAATAAATCGGACGGAGAGCGATACACAGCCGGATTGTAGTAGGTAGCCGCCAGTTGTCGCTCCGTTGGGGTAAACCCATCGGAAGCGGAACAAATCCCGCCTCAACACAAAATTGCCAAACTGCTATTTGTCGCATAGCCCAGGCTCCGCCTGCCGAAGTGTCGTTGGTTCCAAGGACGCGGGAGGCGGAGCCTCCAAGACAGTGCGTTCCCAGGCAGGAGCCTGGGAACGAGCGTGCGCGTGGTGGCGTTCAGCGAGAAGTGTCACAATGGGTCTACTCTGTTTCTACTCTGTCTCAATTCCCAGATCGCACTTGGCAAAGAGTGCATGGCAGCTACGGTTTGCGGAAGAAATCGGAAACGGTGCCACGGGGATTGGGGATGGGGCCAGAGGGACTCACGGGGCCAGCTTGGGGATTGTTGGGGTCTTGCAATTGAACGTCGATCCCTTGCTCACCCATCTTGTAACTTTCTAATGATGGAATCCTTGGGTTGATGACCGCATACTCCACCGAGGCATTGATGACTGAGGCCTGGGAGGGAGGGGCAGGTTTGATAATGACGCGCGCTGGGCGACGCGGTTCACCTAGCAGAGTCAACAACTCCTTGGCTTGCACATAGGCAATTTCGGAGCCATTCCCTTCGTAGTCACCCGAATCGGCCTTTCCAGCGAAATTGACATTCCCTTTGGCTTGAAACTCCCAAGCCTTGGTGTTGCGTTCTCCCGTGGATACCCGACCGCCGGTACTGCTCAAGCCGCTGGTGTCGTAGACTTTCAAAAGATCGCAGTCGAGATGGAGTTGGTTCATCGTCAGCCGTTGCATTCTAGCTAAGTCGATGGCGTCGTCCCAAGTGGCCAACGGACCTGCGGCCAATTCTACCTTCCCTTGAAAGTAGAGTTCACTACGATCGAGGAAACCGCGCATGCTTTCGCGAAAAACTAAATGAGCACCTTGGAGATTTTCTGGGGCACGTGTGGTTTGAGTGCTGGCCATCTGCCCCACGGAATCCTGCGCAATGTGCCACGAGCGAATGGAGCCTGGCCCAAGTCCAATCAGTTCATTGGTCTGAATATCAAAGGCCAACGAAGGGAACTGCAACTGTTGCCGACTTCTCTTGGTTCCGTTGGCATCCAGTTGAGCAGCGAGGATGTTGACGTTCTGGCTGAGGGTAACTTTCTTGGGGCGCGCCAAGCTGGCCTCGAGGTCGTCCAAATCGACTGCGTCGGAGAGTTCCAACTGCAACACTTCGCTTTGGCCATCGATCCACCAAAACTGATTTCGATCGACGGCCACGGCTCCATCAAAGCGAATGTCCCCTTCGATGCGCACAATTTTGCCGTCGAACATCATCCGACCTTGCCAGGTGCAATGTGGCGGCTCGAACCAATCTAGCGACGCGGCACCAGAGCTTTGCGGTGAAGCAAAGGCGGAGGTTGGAATGGTGAACTCCCCAGGATGATCCATCCAAACCAAATTGTTCCGTTGGTCGAAGCGAATCATTGGCCCTTTGAGCGATCCTTCGGCCAATGTAATCCGCGCGGGCTGACCAGTGATTTGCAAGTCGACTTGCCCGGCCGGATTCGTCGCCATTTGAAGTTCATCGCCGGTTACATTCCAGCCTGGTTGCTTGGGGCCCGCCGCCACGGCTGAGACCTGTAGTGGTCCAGTAACGGTCAAGTTGTCGACCCAGCTCTCCTCACCAGCCACAATTACGGTAGAAGTGAGAGTTCGCCCCAAGACGGTTGTGGGATGGAGGGTTGGTGGTGGAGGAACCGCGCTGATCGTGGCTGCGGGTGGGCTATTCTCTGCGGCTGCATTGGTTGCGTCGGGTGGCCCGACAAATTGATACATGGGTCTCCCCGCGGAGTCACTGAGCGAGAGTTTGCCATCGGCAGCGCTGTTGGGGGAGACATTATTTACGAAGTTGAGTGCTAAGCTGAGTTCTTCGACGTGGGCCTTGATCTGCTGCGTGTTGAGGGCCACCTGTCCCACGGCCCGCATCCGCTCCGGGAGGAATTGTGAACCACTCAATTGCCCTTGCGACGGTTCGCTCGAAAGGGACGAAGCGGTTGGAGTGGAATTGTTCTCACGCAGCCAAATCTCTAGTTCGTCACTGGCCAGATAGCCGTGTTGCGCACTTTCGATCAGCACGCCACCGAACAGACCGACCCATTGTTGTCCGGCAATCTCGGTCGGTCGCATTTCAAGCGAATCTTGCCAACGAACCAGCGTTTTCCCAGTACGCGACTGCGCTGGCAGACGTAATTCGCCGCTCCCAGTTGCGATCAAAAAGCCGAGGTGGCGGGGGGGCTCAACTCCGCTGGCTGCAACTCCCGTCGTTGCCAGACCTGGCACACCACCGCCACTCTTGCCATCACTGTCGTAGTCGATGCGTGGCGCCGTAAATTCGTAACCCTGATACTTGAGCCAAGCGGTCGATTGCGTCGCTCCTGGATGATTGAGTTTGCCGTCTAGTTCGAGGCGGTTTTCCAGGAGATCGATGCGTAGTCGTTTGGCTGTCGCATAGGCACCGATGGTAGGTGCCTTCACTTCCACTTTCCGTTCACCGACAAAATTCTCTAGCGAATCGATACCGGTCGCTTCGATCAACTTGACTTGAATAGCGCCGAGTTTGGGGGGAGATCCAGTTTGGCTGGCGCCGGCCGGAGATTGTTGGTTAGGAGGATCGACGACCACCAGCACTTCTTGGCTTTGGAATACGTCGGCGGGGAGTGAGCCGAGTTGATGAACGAGTTGCACTCCGTTGACGAGCGTCGCCTGGGATTGCGTGAAATCGAAGGTAAAGCGACCGCCACAGGCGACTTGCAGGTGAGCGGGGAGCGAGTCGAGCGGGGGTTGATCTGGTGGGCTGTGCAGATTGGTGCGTCCCCACAACCCTCCGTTGGCTAGGGTCATCTCCAAGCGGTCCAAGTGATAGAGTTCGAGCGTTCTTAGAGGTCCCCAGGGGGAAGTACTTTGCGGTTTGGCCCCGAGTAGATCACCCTGCAGGGTCAGTCTCATATCGTGCCCTTCGATGATCCCCTCAGGCCACTCGATCGTTACCGCATGGGGTGTGAATACTTGGCTGCGGTTGAGCGACAAATGGCTGGTGCGTAGACTCCAGGGGAAGGCATTGGGCTGGCCCTGGACGCGACGAGTCACTTCGATCAGACCACTCAGTTCACCGCGCTCGACCGACGGAATAGCGCCACTAGGATCGAAGTCCTCTTCAAAATGGATCTCCGCCCCACCCTCCACGCTGATGATTAATACGTCGTGAATTCCCCCCTCCGTTTCCTCTTGCCGCGATTGCGGCAACACGATCGTCAGCGGTTTGAGACTCAGCGTGCGCGGCCCAGTCTGTTTGTACTCGCGCGAAAGAAGTACCACGCCGCGCTTGCTTTGAATGATTTGTGGATTGTCGATCTGCCAAGCACCGCTGGCGAAGAGTGCTTGCCACCATTGCGGACCTCCCAATGCGCCAGAAAACTCAGGTAGTGTCGTGGGGGGCCGCGGCGGCGGTTCGATCGCAGGCACCACCAAAAGTCGATAGCCCCCCATGGCGACGAGCAACACAACGAGGGCGAGAACATAGCGTTTTAGAAAAAGGAGCATGGCGTGGTGCTACCCTAGCTCCCGAGCAGGACTGAAGTGATCCCAAGTCCCTTTGGCTTTGAGTAGACGTTCGATCGCTTCACGGACCGCACCGCGACCTCCAGGTTGCGCGGTGGTCCATTTGGCCAGACCGCGCACTTCCGCAGCGGCGTCCGCTACGGCAATCGACAAACCTACTTCGCTCATGACAGCCATATCAGGTAAGTCATCACCGATGTAACAGGCTTGGTCGGGGGTCAAGCCAAGTTGGCTGAGAATCTCGCGGGCAATCGGCAGTTTGTCGGCCGAACCCTGTCGCACGATTTCTATGTTTAGCTCAGCGGCTCGGAGCTTAACGATTTGCGAAGTACGCGAGGTGATCAGGCCAAAGTGAAAACCAGCGCGTTGCCAGAGCTTAATGGCGAGGCCATCGCGAACATGAAATGTTTTGCTTTCAACACCGCTATTGTCGATAGTGATCGAGCCATCAGTGAGCACTCCGTCAACGTCAGAGAGGATCAGTCGAATTGGCTTGGCGATCTCAAGATCTTTGTTGGCCATGGCCGCTATCCCTCCCTAGGTCGTGAGCGAGGCGGCGATGGAGCCGAGTGAGACACTTGGCCGCGATGCTGTGAGATGGGCAATATATCTCGTCCGCAGGCTGGTGATTTGTCTCCAGAACCGTCGTGCTCGGTCTGCAACGGGGCTGCATGTTCTGCGGGCACCCAGAGCTCCGACATGACCGACATTATGTCAGTGACATCAACAATTCCCAAGGGGCGATAGTCGGCCGTGACAACTGGCAACTCGCTGATCTTGCGCTCCGCCAGAATCCGCGTGGCTTCGGGCAGATAGCAGCCCGTGGAGACAGTCTGAAATTTGCCTGACATCACCTGAGACACCGGTTGGTCGAGCTGCGAATCATGCGAACTTTCGAGCAGCCGCGCGAGATCGCTGTCGGTAAAGAGCCCCGTTAACTTGCCATCCCCGCCGGTCAACATGATGGCTCCGGTCCGCCGTCCAGGCCGACCGACGTGAATCAACACCTCACGGACCGTCTGTGTGTCCGATGCCACTCGACAATCGCCTAGAGGCCGCATGACTTCGTCGACGCGCGTCAGTTGTTTTCCCAAGCCACCAGCGGGATGGAATTTTGCGAACTGTTCGCGAGTGAAACCACGTTGCTCGCTGGTGACCAGCGCCAGTGCGTCGCCCAGCGCTAGCATGGCGGTCGTGCTACAACTGGGGGCCAGTCCCAGTGGGCAGGCCTCTTGGTGTTGACCAATGAGGAGTGCCAAATCGGTGTGCGTGGCTAGCGTACTGTGGGCACCAGCGGTGATGGCGATCGACGCCGCCGCAGTTTGACGAATAAGCGGGAGCAAGCGGGTAACTTCGTCGGTTTCTCCACTGTAGGAGAGTAGCAGCACAATATCCTCAGTACGGATAGATCCCAGATCGCCGTGAACCGCTTCAGCAGGGTGCATGAAATAGCTGGGGGTCCCGGTCGAACTGAGCGAGGCAGCCACTTTTTGTCCGATTATTCCGGCCTTGCCGATCCCTGTCACGATGACGCAACCGCGACAGGCTAGCAGCACCTCCACGGCCCTGGAGAAACGATGATCGAGGCTGGAGACCAAGGCGGCTACGGCACGCTGTTCAGCCCGCAGCACCGCGCGACCTCGCTCGATGAGCTGGTCTGATATAGTTACGGGCAAGTCCGCCGAGCGGCAACGAGCTGTAGACATCACCAGATCCTCCCTAATCGATGCAAGAGTCGTCGAGATGGCCAATTTTTCCATCAGTTGTCCGAAACCTTGGAATTTCCTAAATTGAAGTTTAGAGAACCAACCGTTTGGGAGCAATGTAGTTTTGGGACACTCCCTTCGGGGGATGACGGTCCGTCCGGTCGTGAATCTCAGGCGCTTGCCATGCGCCCATAGTAGGTAAGTCCTTGGGCCCTAGGAGCCCACGGCTAGCTTCTGGTTCCCAGGCTCCGCCTGGGAACCCAGGTCTTGCAGGCTCCGCCTGCTACAGCTTGGCAGACGAGGCGGAGCCCCTGGTGCAGTGCGTTCCCAGCCAGAGCCTGGGAACGAGGGTTTGTTAAGTTTCTTGTTCACCTGGCCAGCGTTTCAATCTATACAATTCGCGGAAACTCGGTAAGTTTTGAAGTCATGGCCACCCAAAAGCCGATGCTAGCTAAATAGTTTTTTGCGCATACCTCAGCCGTTTTTGGGTGTCAATAGTGGAAGCTCCTAACATGCCGGGTGGTTAAATTGGGGCATCTCAATAAACTAAATCGCATTGATCGATCATCGACCTCCGTGGCGGCCCATCTAATTGGAGTCTGCGGAGACAAGTCAGGCAACGTCCGCTCACAATTTCCCATGAAGCTCGTTAGCGACAAAGTCAAGCACTACTGGAAGCGCATCAAGGATTTTTGCGTTTATAAGGTGCTGCATGCTGATGACCCGCCCCACCGCTTGGCGTTGGGAATCGCGGTGGGGATGTTCGTCACGATGACGCCGCTGATCGGTTTTCAGATGATGATTTCTGTCTTCCTAGCGTGGCTGCTGCGGGCCAATAAACTGGTCGGTATACCGCTGGTTTGGATTTCCAATCCGTTCACGATCATCCCCATTTATTACCCCTGTTATCGACTCGGTTGCTTGTTGTTGGGAGAGACGGTGGTCAATGAAAAATGGTCGCAACTGGGGACCGAATGGGAAGAGCTGATTGGCGACCCAGCCACGACTTGGGGGAACAAGGTTAGATTTTGGTGGGAAGGGCTGATGGACTTCATCGCCCCGTTGTGCCTAGGATGTTTGGTAGTCGCCACCGTATTGGGAATACTCAGCTACTATCTTTCGCTGTATGCCATTCGCAGCTATCGCCTCCGCCGCTGGGGGCAATTGATGCCACCCAAGCTAACGCCCGTGAACGAAGTCGGCGGACCTGAAGGGCTGACTGCTATTGCCCACCCGAAAAAAAAATCCAGCGAGGAAAACGCCGCCTAGTGGGGAACAATTGTGACAATTGTTCTAAAGTGCTGGCAGAACAATTGCGACAATTGTTCTACATAAAGGGCAATCTGCTGGCCAACAGCACTTCGCGCTTTCCACCCACTGGTCCTGGTACCTTCTGGATTTGAAAACCACAGTCGGCTAAATCTCGGCGGACGGAACTCTTGACACAGTAGCTGCTCAACTGTCCCCCTGGCTTCAGAAACTCAAACGCTTGTCGGAATATTTCGGGTGACCAAAGTTCAGGATTAGATTCGGGGCTAAACGGATCAAAATAGACCGCATCGCAGCCCGCGCGTGGAATGTTCCTAACTCTGGGAGTGTGAACTTCGCGGGCATCGCCGAGCACCAATTCGAGTTGCACGAACTCGGATAGCCGGCAGTGGACTGACAGTTGCGCTTTGGTAGATGTCGAGTGCGTCACCCATTCACACCACGCGTCTAGCAGCCTGGGTAAATGCTGAAACTCGTCCTCGCGGTATTCTGGATCAACACCGCGCGCGGGTTTAGCTAGGCTACGGCAGAGACAGTCTTTGACTGCTGCGTGAAGTTCCAGCTGGCGAAAGATATCAGCGGGGAGGAGTGACCACTCCAGTGCATAGTAGGTGAGTGGCGTCTGGTAAAACTCCGCCAAGGCAGCGGTTAGTAAAAAGCCAGTGGCTGTCCCCAAGCCATACTCCATCACAACGCTCGCATCTCTACCGCGTAGTCGCCCGAGCAGACCACTGTGGAGTATGTAGACGACCAACGTCTCACTCACCGCGCCGCAACCACTGTGAAAGGACTCGGCTAGTCCTGAATCGAAGAGCGTTCGGCTACCATCATCGGTTACGATCCACTCCCAATTCGCATGACCGGTCGGCTCTCTTGGGCGATTGGGGGGAGGCATGGAAGTGAAACCAAATCGTTGGTTGCAAGGGGGGAATGCGGAAGGATAAGAATATTGTCACTACCGCTAAAAAACTGTAACCGGTCACGGTTACCGTGGTAATTGAGACAAAGTAGAACCATTGTCTCAATGGTTTATTGTAAAACCATTGTCTCAATGAATTATTGTAGAACCATTGTCTCAATGGTTTATTGTAAAACCATTGTCTCAATGGTTTATGGGTTCACTGCTTCGGATTGCTTGCCCCGGGTCAAAATCCTGAACAATTGGGGGCAATTGATAACCTGAACAATTGGGGACAATTGATATCCTGAACAATTGGGGACAATTGTTCTACTCTCAATCAAGCGTGAACGGATACTAAAATACTTAGATATAATCTGCCGAGCGGATTAAACTAAGATATCCCTAATTCTGCTAACTCACAGGTGGCGTACCCCAGCCACACTTCAATAAGGCGATACGAAAAGTAATGACTGCTCAGTCTGTTCGATTTCCATTTCAGTGGACCATGTGTCTCACGCTGCTCTGCTCCGTCATCACTGTCAACCATGCTGCGGATGAAACCGAAACGGAAAGTGGTGATGGTAAACACGCCATAGATCAACCCATGGCCGCTTCGGACGAAGGAGCGTTGGCGATCAGCAGTTTCCGTAAGCCGAGTGGCTGGGAGGTGAAACTATTTGCCGCCGAACCCGAGATTGCCAACCCCGTAGTAATGACAGTCGACAATCGTGGAAGGGTCTTCGTCTGCGAATCGTTTCGCCAGGATCGCGGAGTGACGGACAATCGCAAGCACGACCAGCAGTGGCTATTGGCCGACTTGGCTTCCGAGTCGGTGCAGGATCGGATCGACTATCATCGCCGCCTGTTGGGGACCGAAGCGGACGAGTATACCGCCCACGACGATCGCATTCGCTTGGTGGAGGATACCGACGGTGATGGATTGGCGGATCGTTCGACAATTTTTGCAGACGGATTCAATCAGCTCGAAGAGGGGACCGGAGCTGGCGTATTGGTCCGCGGTGACCAGGCCTATTTTACTTGTATCCCCAAGCTCTGGTTACTAACCGATGCCGATGGCGATGGTCGCGCGGAAACACGCGAAGCACTGCATGATGGCTATGGGGTGCGAGTCGCATTTCGAGGTCACGACTCTCACGGCTTGATTATTGGTCCCGATGGCCGACTGTACTTCAGCATCGGTGATCGCGGCTACAACATCGAAACCGAATCAGGGAAATTCAAGAATACAGAATCGGGAGCGGTGTTTCGTTGCGAACTCGATGGCAGCAATCTGGAAGTGTTCGCCACGGGACTGCGTAATCCTCAAGAATTAGCTTTTGACGACTACGGCTATCTGTTTACTGGCGACAACAACTCCGACAGCGGTGACAAGGCGCGGTGGGTGAATGTTATGGAAGGTGGCGACACAGGTTGGCGGATGATGTATCAGTACATTCCCGATCGAGGCCCCTTCAATCGTGAGAAGATTTGGCATCCGTTCTCTGAGCAGACGCCAGCCTATATTGTGCCACCGATTGCGAATATCGGCGATGGCCCGTCGGGGCTGACTTGTTACCCTGGGACAGGTCTCGAGGGAGATTACGCCAATTGTTTTTTCATGGTCGATTTTCGGGGCGGAGCCAGCAAAAGCGGTATCCGTTTGATTCGCGTGCAGCCCAAGGGGGCCTTTTGGTCGGTCGAGCGAAGTGAGCAGCCGATATGGAATATCTTGGCCACCGACGCCGAGTTTGGACCCGATGGGGCACTCTGGGTTTGCGATTGGGTCAATGGCTGGGTTGGGGAAGGGAAAGGGCGCATCTATCGCTTCTTTGATCCGGCTGCGCTTCAACAAAATATCGTCCAGGAAGTACAGCAACTGCTGGCCGCTGGCTTTTCAGATTTAAGCGACGAGCGTTTGGGAACGCTGTTGCAGCACCTTGATCGCCGCATTCGACTCGAAGCTCAATGGGAGTTGGCTCGCCGAGGAAGCACACAGCCGTTTATCGATTTGCTCGCGCTTAAGTCCGCTGGTACCATTCCGCGACTGCATGCCGTCTGGGGCTTGGGGCAAGCTGCGCGGTTGCATCCAGCGCACCGCGAAGAAGCGGCAGTGGCCTTAGAGGGGGGACTCAGTGATCCCGATCTCGACATCCGTGCGGCCAGTGCCAACATGGTGGGAGATTTGAAATTGAAACGCCATGCCGGACTGGTTGTGGGCTTGATCGGTGATAGCGAACCACGCGTGCAGTATGCCGCTAGCTTGGCTGCCGGCAAACTGCAATTGGCCAGTGGATTGTTGCCGACACTTGCCATGTTGGAAGCCAACCATGATGCCGATCCGGGCTTGCGCCATGCGGGGATCATGGCTCTGCGTGGCATCGGAAGTGGTCAGCCTCACAAGTTGCTTGAATTGCGACAACATGCTTCGGAGTCGGTGCGGTTGGGGGCGGTGGTCGCGCTCCGCAAGTTAGCCGACTCAGCGATTTCTGACTTTCTAAACGATTCGTCTCCTGCCGTCCGTTTGGAAGCCGCGCGGGCTATTCATGACGTTCCTGAGTTGCATCCCGAGTTGCCAAAATTGGCGGCCCTGCTACCGCAACTGGCCATTAGCAGCAATGAGCTTCATTCCGATGCACTTGTTCACCGCGTGCTCAATGCAAACTTTCGACTGGGGACCGAGGAGGCTGCTCGCACGATCGCCCGATTAGCTGCCAATGAAAAACAATCGGCCGCGATGCGGATTGAAGCCATCGACATGCTCGCTACCTGGGGAGATCCTGGACAACTCGATCGCGTGATGAATCGCTACGCACCACTCTCCAGCCGTGACACTTCTCCCGCAGCCGAAGCCTTTGCCGAGCGATTGGCGGAGATTGTGGTCGGATCTGATAAATTGCTCACCGCCGCGATTGCTGCCGCAGTGGCGCTCGACGTCAAAGGGATGGCCACTTCACTGGCACAATTCGCCACGGATTCTTCGCGTACTCCCCACTTGCGCAGTCATGCGCTCGCTGGCTTGGTTAAACTCGAAGGACCCGCGACTATCGACTTGGTTCGCAAGCTGACCAGTGACGCGGAGCCGATCGTACGATCTCAGGCTCTCTCCTCATTGGCTAGTCTTGACGAAGAAGCTGCCATCCCTGCCTTGCAGCAAGCGATCGCGTCAGACATCCCGACCGAACGTCAACAAGCCTGGGATACGCTGGCTGCCATCGATCTTCCCCCCGCTACACAGTTGATCGAACAGGGACTGGCCGACTACCTCGCCGGCAATAAGCCCGCTGATGTGTGGCTGAACGTGATCGAAGCTGCTGAGGGGCGCGTCGCCAAAGAGTCGATCCAGGCGCTCAATCAGTTCGAACATGAACTGGTTCAGAAAGACCCCTTGGAGGCGTATCGCGATTGTGCCGTCGGTGGAGATGCCGATAAAGGGAGCGATCTATTCTTCAAGAAGACAGAACTGTCGTGCGTCCGCTGCCATCAAGTCGCTGGCACCGGAGGCGAAGTGGGGCCCGATCTGACTGTGATCGGCAAGACGAAGGACAACCACTATTTGCTACAATCGATTGTCGACCCTGATGCCAAGATCGCCGAAAATTTCGAAACGGTAGTGCTGTTGACAGATGAGGGACAAGTCCTGAGCGGCATTCTGCGAAAAGAGTCCGAGAAGGCGATTGAATTGATCGACGCCGAAGGGAAGATTATCACGATCGATCCAGAACAGGTCGAGTCGCGCAAGAAGGGCAAGTCGTCGATGCCGGTCGATTTATTGAAGCACTTGACGCGCCGCGAACTGCGGGACTTAGTTGCCTATCTTGCGTCTCTCAAGGAGCCACCGCTCGATGTCCAGGGTGTCGAATGACCAGAATCTGGTTCATCTCCGACACGCACAATAAGCACGCAAAGCTAGAAGTCCCGCCAGACGTCGATGCCGCGATTCACTGTGGGGATGAATCGATGCAGCGCAAGAGCAAGTGGAATGAACCAGAAGCTCGCGATTTCTTCCGGTGGTATTCGGACCTACCGATTGCTACCAAAATCTATGTCCCTGGCAACCATTCCACCTCGGTGGAGAACGGCATCATCCGTCCGGAAGAATATCCAACCATCAAATTCTTGATTCACGAAGGATGGGAGTGGGATGGGTTGAAAATATTTGGGTCCCCCTACACTCCTTGGTTTTTTGCTTGGGCCTACAACGTCGCGCGTCCCGACCTGGACAAACTGTGGAGTGAGATACCCGCTGGTTTAGATATCCTCATCACGCACGGTCCTCCCAAGGGGATCATGGATGTCACCCGAGATTGGCGGAGTAAGGAGCCGATCCACGTAGGCTCTTTGTCGCTGACCAAGCAGGTGACCGAGCGCATCGTCCCGCGCGTGCATGCCTTTGGGCACTTGCACGACGAGGCTGGCATCCAGAACTTCGGCCAGCAGCAGCGTGGAGAGACTCAGTTCATCAACTGCGCTTGCTGCGATCTCAGCGGCCAACTAGTGCATCACGGAATGGTGATCGAGGTTTAGCAACGAATGAGGCAAGCAAATCTTCGTGGGCGCACGTGCTGGGATAGGGAAATGAAAAGTTGGTATTGTGGACATTGTGCAACACCTCAAATTTTTCTCGCGCGCATCATCTTTTTGCCGCACATCTTTTTGTCGGAAAACTCGCGAATTGATAAGAGGAATGGCAACCTAACCTTGCTTAGAAGCGGCCAGGACAGAGCGCGAGCGACAAAAAGATGTGCGGCAAAAAGATATTACGCGCACAACGACTAACCGTAAAACTAGTTCACCCGCGATGCAAGATCGCGGGGGCCACTAGGCTGCGTTCTTTTCAGAGCGATTACGATAGTCAACTACGTCCCAGGCGAGGCCGAATTTCTTCATCAGCTGAATGGTGTTGAAGGTCAAATCGAACTCCCACCATTTGTGACCATGTTTGGCCATGCGTGGATGCGCGTGGTGGTTGTTGTGCCAGCCCTCACCATAGGTCAGCAGGGCGACCCACCAATTGTTGCGGCTGTCATCGCGAGTTTCGTAGTTGCGGTAACCCCACATGTGACTGGCCGAATTCACCAACCAAGTGGAGTGGAGCACTAAGACCATTCGCAGCGCTACGGCCCACACCAACCAAGAAATAGCGCCAGCACTTCCATCGATCGCGTAACCAATTGCTACGAAGCATAGCGAGGCGACGACGTTAATTGGAATAAACCCGTAGTCGAGCAAGCGTAGGTAGCGATCCTGGTATAGGTCAGGAGCCCATTTGCGAAAGTACTCCCCTTGGTCCTTGCCACCCACTTTGTAAGCCAACCAGAAGGCGTGACTCCACCACGATCCATCGCGAGGCGAATGGGGATCGCCATCTTGATCACTGCGGGCGTGGTGCAAACGGTGGTTGGCGACCCACATCATCGGAGGCCCTTCTCCGGCCAAGCATCCAACGGTGGCGATCGCGCGGCGCACCCAACGATACGTCAGGAAGCTGGCATGGGTCAGCAGACGATGATAGCCGAGGCAGATGCCAACGCCTCCGCAGACCCAATGCATTACCACGAGCGCAGCCAGGGCAGACCAGCTAAATGTCCAGGGAGCGGCGATGGCTCCCACGTGAATCATGACCAGCCAAGCAGCGGCGGCCCAACTAATGTTGTTGACTCGTGCGACATGCGGTCGCCCCGAAGCCCATTTGAGCGTGCTGGACGCCTCCGTGGGAGCACCCCCATTGAGCAGCGCTGAGACGTCCTTTTCGCTTCTCGGTTGTAAAGTCGGCCCGGACGCCTGACGGTAGTGTCGACGTGTAGAACGGCGGCTCTTCTTATTTGTCATTGATTGGTTTCACTAATGCAGGATGTGACCATGAGTCCCGTCGCTTTCCAATCCAACACGCTCATGACGAAACCGCTACCGCAGCAAGTCTGAGGTAGTCGCAGTAATTGTTCCCCTTCAGGCAAGGGTCGTCTAGCCGGAATCTGGAGGAATTGCCGATATGGCACGCTTTTTTCAACTTTGATCCCTGCGGCAAACAGCCACCTGCTGGGGAGTTCAACCCTTGCAGCCTGCCCAGTTTATCAGTTGGGGATAAAGCACAAGCGCTTCGTCCAGATTAAAAAGTGGGGTTGGCAGCGCTCAGAGTAGAACGATTCTCCCAATCGTTTCTCAAGCGATTGGGACAATCTCTCTACTCTCCCAACCCCAAAATTAAAGTTAGACAAAGCACTAGTGCCCTGCTACCCCTTAATTTTCGGGTAGTGGACGAGGTTACTAGTCCCTTGAGTGTCGTGGAATCGCGAGGACTCGTTAACTCGTCCACTACGGCGAATCCTAACTCTTAGCGGTAACAAAGCTCTTGTGTTCAGTTAAAACACCACACACAGCTCCGCCTCTCGACTCAATTGGCAGCTCGCGTTTGAGCTCGTATAATTAGCGAGTACTATCGTTCACTTGATTGAGTGAGAGTAGAACAATTGTCCCCAATTGTTCAGGACTTTGCCCCAATTGTTTGCCACATAAGCAAATCAACTCCTTGAAAAACAACCCAATGAAACTATGCAGCCTAGGTTTACCGTTTGTGATGTCGATCGTATTGATGGCTTGTCCGATCCGAGGGCAGGACGTCCCCCAATCGCTCACATCCCCTACATCTCAATCCGTGAAAGCTGACCACCAGCAGCTTGTCGATCGCTGTGTGGAATACCTTCGCGTGCGAGGCCAGGCTGAGGATGGTTCCTTCTCGGCTGCCAGCGGTATTGGGCCGACTGGTTTGGTTGTCTCTGGATTGTTGTCTGTTGGACTCCCTCCGCAGGATCCAATGGTCGCCAAGGGCTTGGCCTACTTAGAAAAGTTTGTGCAATCCGATGGTGGTATTTACCGTCCCGATTCGCTCCATCGCAGTTACGACACCTGCATCAATCTGATTGCCTTCTCGAAGGCGAACAAATCTGGGAAATACAACGACCTGCTTGCGCACGGTGAAAGCTTTGTCAAAGGGATTCAGTGGGACGAAAGTGAGGGTAAGGATGCGAGCGATTTGTTTTATGGTGGGGCTGGTTACGGTTCTCATTCGCGCCCAGATCTCTCCAATACCGCTTTCTTAATTGAGGCGCTGAAGACACTCGGTGCCGATGGAAACGATGAAGCCATGCAAAAGGCGCTGGTCTTCGTCTCGCGCTGCCAAAATCTCGAATCCTCCACCAATACATCGCCCCACGCGGCGAAGATTAACGATGGTGGATTCTATTACACGGTAGCCGATGGTGGCGAAAGCAAGGCGGGGAATGAACCCAACGGTGGGCTGCGAAGCTACGGTTCGATGACCTACGCAGGTCTGAAGAGCATGATTTATGCCGGAGTCGGTCCAGACGATCCACGCGTCAAGGGAGCCGTAGAGTTTCTCCGTCAGCACTATAGCCTAGAATCGAACCCTGGCATGGGACAGCAGGGGCTGTTCTATTACTATCATACCATGGCCAAAGCCCTCGATGCCTTCGGCGAGGCCAACTTTGTCGACGCCAACGGTACGCCGCACCAGTGGAAAGCCGAGATGCTGAGCAAGCTGTCCGAACTGCAACTCCCCGATGGAAGTTGGGTCAACCCTACAACGCGCTGGATGGAAGGGGATCCCAATTTGGTATGCGGCTATACGCTCTTGGCCCTGGAGTATTTGAAATAGTCGCTGGCAATTTCAATCAGTCATGATAGCCACGCCACATCCAGATTAAGGTATCAGCCAGCGTCAGTTCGAATACCTTTTGATCACAATGCTTGGTGGCGCGACTGAACACATAGCGGTAGTCGTAGCCCTGGGCCTTTAGCGCCGCAGCGGTCCGCTCGTTGGCCATGACCCAGTTGTGATAGGTTTCCTCTGGGTCCTGTGCGCGATTGTCGTTTTCGGAGACATGAGTGAAAATCCGCAGGGGTTTCTTGTCGCTGCTCGCGATCAATTTCAAACCAGAATGATACTCCCAGGCCCCGAGCGGATAGGCTGCTTCTTCGGCGGCATCATCGTCCTGCTGATCGACAAAGGTTCCCGAGTAAGTAATCAAGCGTCGAAACAGATCTGGTCGAAACCAACCCATGGTCAGTGCCGCTGCGCCACCGGAACTGCACCCCATGACCGCTTTGCCCCAGGGATTGTCGGTAAAGGCGATGCGGGGATAGGCGGCTTTGATCTCGGCATTGTTAAGCACGGCTGGAAGGACTTCATCGTTGATAAATCGTGCAAAGCGATCGGACATGGTGTCGTACTCCAATCCCCGTTCGCTCCCCTTGCCATCGTTGCCACCATTCTCAACGGCAATTGCAATGAATGCCGGAATGCGACGCGCGGGGTCGGCTGAGATCGTCAAATTGTCCAGTGCATTCCGCACTAGATTGAGGCGACTGGGGCCATCGAGCGTTACCAAAATCGGTGCTTGTGTTCCATCTTGGTAGGCGGCGGGGACATACACGAAAATCTTTCGCACTTCGCGCACCGGCTTGCGAGCATCGAGCGTTGCATCGTCGCCACGGAAGATTTTGCTGTCGGCCAATCGCATTGTGAATTCAAAGTTTTTCCCTTGCGGATTCCCCTGTTCGGTCAGAGCAGGATCGATCGTGTAGTCTGGGCCAACACTGTGGTTGCCGTTGCCGTCGGTGCCGGGTGACTCTGAATAGAGTTCCTGAGCCAGCGCGGCGTTAGCTAACAACAGAATCAGCACCAGCGTCATTGGACCGTGGAGTAAACGCGCGAAGTGGTGTACGGGGGGCATGTTGCGGTTCCGTGGGGAAGTGGGTGAGGCGGAGCGGTCAGCGACTTTCTGTTTACTCGCGCAGCAATTGGGCGATCTCAGCGTGCTTGCTGGTCTCGGCGTGCGTGAGCGCAGTATCACCGTCATTGTCGCGAAGCTCTTTGTTGGCGTTATGGGCGAGCAAAACTTTAACTATGTCAATTTGCCCCAGCCCAGCAGCCATCATCAGCGGTGAAAAGGCTTCAGTAGCTTCGATGGCGTTGACATCCGCCCCCTTGTCTATCAACAACTTGACCGTCTCGACGAAGGGGCCCGTGCAGGCGTGCAGTAGGGGTGTCTTGCCTTCGATATCGCGAGCGTCCAATGTTGCGCCATGCTCCAGTAGCAATTTAACGACTTCCGTATTCCCGTTGTAGGCAGCCATGTGCAATGGAGTCAAACGCTTTTCGGGATCGAGCGCGTTGACGTTGTTCCCCGCTGTGAGCCCTTCACGAACTTCGTCAAGCTTCCCTTCGTAGGCTGCAAAGCGGAAGGCATCGTCGGTCATCCGCATCGGCGTGGCGTCGGGTGGCGTTGATTGGGTGGTCGCCTGCGGAGTCTCCGTCAGCTCGGCGGGCGTAACACTTGTCGAAGTCGCGGCGGGACTGCAACTGGCCAGAAATAGACAGGTCAGCGAAAAAATAAAGCGATGCCGGGTGCGGCAAATTTGGGTTAAGTTCATGCGACTCAGTGTAGCACAATTTAGTGCACATGGGATACTGTCCGCATTCGAGAGAACCCGCTGCGTAAGCCAGGACACAAACGGATTTACCCGTCGTAGCCGAAGTCGCAAGACTTTGGACCAGCCCGACCAAAGTCTTGCGACTTCGGCTACGGAAAAAAATAGTTGAATCCTTAAACGGCCAATTCCCTTTGACTACAAAACTGCTTACTGCCGGTGCCTTCCTCGCCTTTTTTGTGTTCGGTTTCATCGATAACCTGAAGGGGCCACTCCTCCCAGAAGTGCTCCGTACCGAGCGGCTAAGCTACAGCCAAGGAGGGACGTTTTTTTTAGCCGCTTATGCGGGCTTCATTGTGGCTACCCTGCTGACTGGGATCATGGCCGATGTGGTTAGCAATCGTCGCGTGCTACTGCTGGCCGCTGTTTGCTTGCTGACCGGTATCGTGGGACTCAATTTGTTTCAATCCTTTCCCATGTTGATTCCTTGCATGGCGGTCATCGGTTTGGGCTTAGGGGCGATCGAAGTCGGGGGGAATGGACTGATCGTCGAGTTGCATAGTACGCGGCGGGCCCAGTATCTGAATTTACTTGCCACCTTCCACGGCGTAGGTTCTCTGTTGGTACCGCTGGTGACAGCCGGGTTGATTGCCAGGCACTTGGCATGGCAGCAGATCTATCTGTGCGCGGCGAGTCTAGCAGGAGTTTTGTTACTGATCTTCGCCTGGCAGCCGAGTCGCCAGCACGTTCCCACGAGTCCGCCGGAGGGCTGGGATTGGGAAGTGGTTCTGCGGCTTGGTTTTACGCGGCGGATGTGCTGGTTCTATCTATTGATCTGCGCCTACGTGGCCGTCGAACTGGGGGTGGCGGCATGGTTGGTCGAGTATTTGCAGCAGGTACACCACATGAGTGTGACGACCAGCAATTTCTATTTGTCAGGTTTCTTCGTGATGATCATGCTCGGGCGCTTGGTCGGCAGTTGGTGGGTTGAACGCTTGGGCTATTTGCCCGTAGTCGGATGCGGCTTGGTGGGAACCCTACTGTTTCTGATCGGAGGTCTGTATGGGCCACCGAGTTGGTCGCTGTTATTACCCGCCTCTGGGCTGTGCATGTCGATCGTGTTTCCGACAGTGACTGCGGCCGTTTCTGGATTGCACCGTGCACACGTCGGCTCCATCTTTGGGATTCTGTTTACCTTCGGTGGTATTGGTGGCGCGTTGGGGCCCTGGGTGATTGGATTGGTCAGCGATGCGTATGGCTTGCAAACTGGTTTGTCCGTCACACTCGTGTTTGGCTGTGTCGCACTGCTGGCGCTGTACGCTTTAAAATTCTTGTCAAACGAACCGAGCGAGTAATTTGTCGACTTCCCCTAACCCTCTTGCCGGGCTGTTGATTTCGAACAATGTCCAACAGGGTTTTTCAACCCGTCCAATCCGCTATACTGAACCACGGAAACTATCTCAACGACCGAACCTCTCCTCCCACGTACAACGCATAGGAATTACTACCAACATGAAAACGTCCTCACTAGTGCTATTCATCGCGATCGCTGGTTCAGCGTTCACTTCGAGCACCGGAACCGCGCAAGAACCAACCAAGATAGAACTATCCGACGGCAAGCTCATCATGACGGCCCCCGCCGCATGGAAGAAGATGCAACCCAAGTCGAGCATCGTGCAATACGAATTCTCCGCACCAGCGGATGCCAAGGCCGACGCAGAAACGGCGCGGATCACGCTCATGCAAGCGGGCGGTTCGATCGACGCCAACATCGAACGTTGGTATGGACAATTCGAGCAGCCTGATGGCAAATCGACCAAGGACAAGTCGAAGACCGAGAAATTTGAAGTCGATGGGCAGACTGTCCATTGGGTCGACATTCCTGGGAACTTCAAAGAGACGATGGGTGGTGGCCCCTTCTCCGGTGGCAAGACTGTAGTTCGCGAAGACTACCGCATGCTCGGAGCAATCATCGTCACCACAGACCAGACACAGTACTTCATTAAATTGACCGGACCCAAGGACGTGGTTGAAAAACTGAGCGACGGCTTTAAGAAGTCGCTCAAGGAACTGGAAACAAAATAGGATCGGCACGGGTCTCCTTCTCTCACTTTCTCGAATCTAAGCCAGCATGAGTTTTATCCTAGCGCTCGATCAAGGGACCACCAGCTCGCGAGCGCTGGTGTTGGCTGCCGACGGGAAGGTTCTCGCCGTCGCGCAAAAAGAATTCCAACAGTTCTTTCCACAACCCGGCTGGGTCGAACATGACCCGGAAGAGATCTGGACCAGCCAACTGGCTGTGGCCAAAGCGGCGTTGCGCAAGGCGAAGATCGACGCATCGCAGATTGCGGCGATTGGAATTACCAATCAACGCGAAACGACGCTGATCTGGAATCGCCGCACGGGAAAGCCACTACACCGCGCGATCGTGTGGCAGGATCGTCGCACGGCCGATATTTGCGATCGAATCAAAAAAGGGAAATGGGCCAGCGAAATCCCCGCCAAGACGGGACTGGTGATTGACGCCTATTTCAGCGGTACCAAACTACAGTGGCTGCTGGACAATGTCTCCGGCGCGCGCGAGCTGGCTGCCAATGGAGACCTGGCGTTTGGTACTGTCGATTCGTGGTTGATATGGAAGTTGACCGGTGGCACGGCAGACAAGGGGGCCGTGCATAAAACCGATTTGACCAACGCATCCCGCACGCTGTTGTGCAATATCCACACTTGCCAGTGGGACGCCGATCTACTGAAGGCGCTGAAGATTCCGGCGAGCGTGTTGCCGGAGATTTGCGGCTCGAGCCAAGTGGTGTGCGAGACCGATCGCAAACTTTTTGGACACGCAATTCCAGTAGCGGGTATCGCTGGCGATCAACATGCGGCGCTGTTCGGACAAATGTGTACGCAGTCAGGGATGGTCAAGAACACGTATGGTACCGGTTGCTTCATGCTCATGAACATTGGCAAGAAGCCGCGACCATCGGCTAACAATTTGTTAACGACTGTCGCGTGGAAGATTGGCAAACAACCCGAGTATGCATTGGAAGGGAGTATCTTCATCGCTGGCGCGGTGGTGCAATGGCTGCGCGACGGACTGGGATTGATTAAGAAAGCCGAAGACGTCGAGAAACTCGCGCGAAGTGTCCCCGACAATGGTGGCGTGTACCTTGTTCCCGCCTTTGCCGGACTGGGGGCACCGCATTGGGATCCCTACGCTCGTGGAAGTATTTCTGGCCTGACGCGTGGAGCGACTGCTGGACATTTGGCGCGAGCCGCCTTGGAAGCGATCGCTTTTCAAACCGCCGATGTCCTTGCCGCTATGCGAGCCGACGCCAATATCAAGATCCGTTCGCTACGCGTTGATGGCGGAGCCGCACGCAACGATTTGCTGATGCAATTCCAAGCTGACCTGTTGGGCGTACCCGTCATCCGTCCCAAGACCTTCGAATCAACGGCGCTCGGCGCTGGCTATCTAGCAGGCCTGGCGGTCGGCTACTGGAAGTCCCCCGCAGAACTAGCTGAACAGTGGCAGGTTGATCGCACGTTTGAACCGGCCATGCCACACAGCCAAGTTGCCGAAATGCGCGCGGCGTGGCACAAGGCGCTCCAGCGCGCCAAGAATTGGGTTGACTAATATTGGATGACGCCGCATGCGCTGGAGTCCAGGCTTTAGCCGCGTTTTCCGCGTTTGACATGCAAGCGCGCCCAAAGGCTATACTCCAACAAGTTTGCGCTGAATCCAAAACCTCAATCTGACGTTGGCCAATTTGAGAATTAAATGAATCGACAACAGATGCTGGCGGCGCTCCAGTCGGAGAATAGGCCCTGGGACTTGGTAGTGATCGGTGGTGGTGCGACGGGATTGGGAACGGCCTTGGATGCTGTGACACGCGGTTATCGTGTGGCGCTGTTCGAAGCCCATGACTTTGCCAAGGGGACCTCCAGTCGATCGACGAAACTGATTCATGGCGGAGTGCGCTATCTGCGACAGGGCCAGATTAAGATGGTTCGTCAGTCGCTCTACGAACGGGGGCGATTGCAACGCAACGCGCCGCACATTGTTCACTCGCGGAAGTTCGTCATCCCTTCCTACCAGTTCGGTGGAAGATTCTATTTTTATGCTGGCATGAAGGCCTACGATCTACTGGCAGGTAAACTTGGCTTTGAAGCCTCACGTTTGCTCTCCACCGCACAGACCAGCGCCGCTCTACCCACGCTCAACTCCAGTGGCTTGCGCGGCGGTGTGGCCTATGCCGATGGGCAATTCGATGACGCGCGGCTGGCGATCGCACTAGCGCAAACGACCGCCGATCAAGGGGGCGTTCTGGTTAACTATGCGCCCGTTATTCGCTTGCTCAACCGCGATGGTCGGACTTCGGGAGTGGTGGTCTGCGATTCGGAATCGCAAGGTGAATTCGAAGTGCGAGGACGAGTCGTCATCAATGCCACTGGGGTCTTTGGTGATTCGATCATGGAGCTTGACACGCAGTCGATACAGAAGTCCGATGGAGCAATCGATCGTCCGCAAATCGTCGCCAGTCAAGGGACGCACATCGTTTTGTCGCGCGAGTTCATGCCGTCAGGCTCAGCCATGCTCATTCCTCACACAGACGATTCGCGGGTACTCTTCGCCATACCCTGGCATGATCGGACTTTATTTGGAACGACCGACACACGTGTTGACTCGATTGCGATTGAACCCAGGCCGTTGGAAACGGAAATTGATTACCTGTTGGAACATGCGGGCCGTTTCTTAACGAAGCAACCCCAGCGGTCGGATATCCTGTCTGTCTTCGCAGGTTTACGACCTCTGGTTGGATCGGGGCGAACTGAGACTGCGAAGCTATCGCGCGAACATGAGATCTACACTTCCACCAGTGGACTGATCACGATCATCGGCGGCAAATGGACGACCTATCGCAAAATGGGCCAAGATGTTGTCGATCTGGCTGAGCGGGTTGGGGCGCTCTCTGGCTCGACGTCACGGACCGAAAATCTACCACTGCACGGTGCACCATCCGATCTAAAGAACTCGCAGTGGGACGCTCTCAACGACGATCCACTGGCCATCTATGGGACCGATCGCTCAGCGCTGCTTGAATTGTCCCTACGCGACTCGGCCTATTCCAGCTTGCTCTCTCCCAGGCTGCCGCATATCGCCGCGCAGGTCGCTTGGGGGGTCGAGCATGAGATGGCGCGGACGGTAGAAGATGTACTTGCCCGACGCCTGCGGGGACTGTTGCTCGACGCGCGGGCCAGTTTAGAGGCCGCCGAACCCACCGCCGCAATCATGCAACGACTACTGAATCAAAGTGACGCCTGGCGCATCCAACAGCTCACGGAGTATAGCGAGTTGGTGAAGAACTACGTGGCGTAGTTACACAGCGCTACTTATGGGAGACGCATCACTCGAGTCCTTGCCACAGCTTGGAACCGATGCGGACTAGTGTTGCGCCGGCGGCGATGGCTTGTCGGTAGTCGCCGCTCATCCCCATCGAGAGTTCGGTCAAATGTAGTCTATCACCGCACTCGCTTTGCAGTTCGTCGCGCAGCTTTTGCACTTGCTCGAACTCGTGCCGCGCGCTCTGCTCGTCCCCTTCCATGCTCGACATTGCCATCAACCCGCGAACCGCGATGCCTGGCAGGCTTTCGAGGTTACCAATAAGTTCATCCAACTCGCTGCGGGACATACCTGTCTTCGACTTATCGCTGGTGATGTTTACTTCGAGTAATACCGGCAATGTGCCACTGGTCAATTGCATCTCCTGACTGATTGCCTGAGCGAGGCGTAGACTATCGAGTGAATGCAGTAGTGCAATCATGGGGAGTGTGCGCTTCAGTTTGTTGCGTTGCAAGTGTCCGATGAGATGCCACTCGGTTGCGGCGGCCTGAGGTACTTGGCGGTTGAAGTAGTCGCACTTCTCCCACAACGACTGGGGGCGATTCTCTCCCAAAACCTGACAGCCAGCTTGGCGCAGTTGCCACGCTAGTTCAGGGCCGACGTACTTGCTGACGCCCACGATGCGCACGCTGCTCGGATCGCGGCCCGAATCGTGACAGGCCTCAGCGACTTGCTCACTGACGCGGAGCCAGTTGTCATGCAGAAGTTGCGCGGTGGTTTCAGAAGCAGCTTGCATAACTTAGCTCGTCGGCTCTACTTCCAGTAAAGTATCCGCATTGCCTGTTTCGGTGTCGAAGCGACCGGCGTAGAACTCAGACACAGTGTGCATGCCGAGCGCGGTGCGGCGTTTGGGCTGCGTCAGGGAGCGGTAGATGATCCACTGTTTTTCTCCCATCTGCGCACGAAAGGCGACCGCTTCATCAGCACCGACGATTCGCAAATCGTCTCCGACCGTTAGACGTCTCCAGGTATAAGGTTGCTTGGCAGACGCATTGCACAGGCTGATGAGCGTCGCGGAGTACCAGCGCTTGCCAGTGAATTGCTGTTGCGAGACCAACACATCGTCCTCCGCCATCAAACTTCCCCGCGAGACTTCACGCCGCCATTCAGGCAAATGCAATGGAAGGGTCAAACAGCGGGCGCCGCCAGGAGTGACGATAAAGCCCTCGGTTGTTTTCTTGGTCGGTTCAAACCGCGCATCACCGGCCAGTGGAATGCGCGAGCGAATCGACCACTCGCCAGCTTGATCGCAGAGGAGCGCATCCCCCAGGAGCAACATGCGGTCTTCGCGAAAAAAAAGTGCTTGACGTTGAACCAACGCGTGCTGACCGAACTTAGCTTCCAATTCAAGAAAGTCGACATCATCGTCGCTGAACCAACAGACTTCGGACCATTCGTCGAGTTGCAATTGGGCTTGTTGCTCGAGCTGCACGTTAACTGTCCATTCACCGGCGAGTATGGGCTTCCCTTTGGGCCCCAGGACTTCCAAGCAGATTTCGGTATCGGAGAAATCGATTGCGCAGCGGCTCCCCTTCTTGCGCCAATCGCTTTGCATCACAACGCCCGCAGCATCGTCGCAATAGAGGGTCAGTGGTGGTAGCTTGCGAGCCAGCGATTTATTCTTCGCTTTGCCTTTGTCTTTATCCTTGGCATTGTCTTGGTTGCCAGTCACTGGGAGCAAACCAGAACTGTGCATAATATTCTGCAAAGCTTTCGTTTTTTTGCATTGCATGACCAGCGCTTCCCACATTGCCTTGGAACGGGGTGCAAGGGTGCCAGCCGCCAACAATTGGGTTCCATCCGGACGTGCCCAACGGGCTGCATGTTGAAGCAATCCAGCCAAGGCGCGCTGTTGAGGTGGAAACAATTTTCGTAGCCCCAGCGCATTGGCCAGGACGCGACAGCGGACCACGCAGGCAAGTGCAGCGCGGAGATAGGTCGCACCGTGTGCCAACCAGGGAGCGGGCGCATCGGCGCTCCGCTCCAGGTACTCGGCCAAGTTGTCCATGGCTCGGCTGGCTTCATGGACGGCGGTTCGCTGCGATGTGGAGGTGGCCAAGCCGAGCAGCAACGGCATTTCGCATTGCAACACCAAATGGCATATCACCGACTCTTCCAGGTCGGGCGTATAGGTAATCATCCGCTCGATAACCAACTGCATCCACTGAGTCAACCATTCATTCCCTGGCCGCCGCGCGTGGTCGGGGAGATGCCAGCCCAGCGCAGCTACCCCCAAGGCCGATTTGGGAAAGGCATCCGCGGTATTGATCCAGCCGAAAGCTGTCGACTCAAGCGGCTGATCCATCAGTCCGATGACCTCCGCCAGAGGGTTGACCTGTTCCGCGTCGGATGGGGACTGGTCGTCTCCCGTGTCAAAGCGCGGCGGGTCTTCTGAAACAATTGTAGCCAACTTCTTGGCCGACATGCCCGCTCGCACTAGCACTTCGGCTTGCTCTTGCATTACCGCCGACCATAGAAACGAATTTTCCAACGACACACCACTGGGCCATTTCAGCTTCGCCAGGGCGTGGTCGTAGGCACTACTCCAGACTTCCAGCGGTTGCGACAGCGCAGCCGATACTTGTTTGGACATCGGCTTCAGCTTGGCTGAGGCGTCTCTCCCTTTCCCACCCTTTTGCGGTTTGGGCTTGCTCTCTGACTCCAGCTTTTCTTCGGATTGCAGCGTGGCGGCGGCGCGTCGAGGGTCGATCCAGTCCATGCGGAGACTCGTTTCTTGATATGGCCGGTGAACACTTAAGTTGATAAGTGGTATACTTTGAAGTCGTGGTGTTGAGAATTGTTCCCCATTGTGCTTACCCCCACGACGATGTCAAAGACTCCTTGGTAACGAATTTATTTTAGAGACGGATCGCGCCATGTGTTCAGCGAAAGTGCTCGCGTTTTTGTTGGCATTGACTGTGTTGTCTATCGTCGAAGGCAGCCCCCTACCCAGTGCCAAGGGGCAGGGACCCGATCGAGAATCGATCTCAAGTAAAGTGGAAAAAACGTTCGGCGATCCACCCAATGCGGTACGGCTCGATCCCGTCGACCGTGTCTGGGCAGATAAAAAGAATCACCGAGTGATCGTTGACGGCTACATCGCCCTTCGCGAAGGGCCACTAGAAATGTTAGCCTGCTTGGTCGGCACCAAGGAACACGAATCGATCGTGGCCACACTCTGTAAGGCTCATACCGTGCACGCGGGCCTACTAGCTGTAGGGGCCGAGCAGGGAAAACCGGTGCAGTGGGATCCGATGTATGTTCCCCCGTCGGGAAGTGAGATCCAGGTTTTTGCTCTGTGGCGCGATAAGGCTGGTGAAAAGAAAAATATCGATACCCGTCAGTGGTTACGAGTGATGGGGACCGACAGCGATGTGCTTGATGAGAACTTCGTCTTTGCCGGAAGCATTTTTTGGGATGACCCCGATACCGGAAAAAAAATCTACCAAGCCGAAAGCGGCGACTTAATTTGCGTCTCGAATTTCTCCACCGCTACACTCGACGTGCCGATCGAAAGCTCCAAAGTCAACAGCGGGTTGATGTTCGTCACCTTTACCGAACGCATCCCAGAGCTGGGGACCCCCATTCGACTCGTTCTCCAAGTCGTCGATCCAACGAAATCGCCGAAAAAACCAGTTAGTCCTCCGAGCACGACGCAGCCTGCGAAGCCTATCCCATCGCTTCCCGATCTCAAGGATTTTTAGCAAGCGGAATGGGTGCATCGGCATCGACCGTTTCAGGTGGGCCGCCGGTAATCTGCTCGGGTCGTAGCACTGCTTCAAGCTGGCGAAGTATCTGTCCTAGCGGTTCGCGTTGGAATTTGAAGTCATCGAACACGAAGAGACGTTCTCCCGTCATGGCCGGCGAGCCTTCTGCTTGCGGAGTATACCTAGCTTTGGCGATCCCCTTGCGTTGCCACTTGGTTTTATCGAGCTGAGTGACGTCGGCAAATCGGACCGACTGACCCCAACTCGTGCGCAGTCCACCGTCCGTTTCTTCGACCCATGAGCCTCGGGCTCGGAAGAAGAAAAACAGTGCGGGGAGACCGGCCAGCAGATTGAGTCCACCCCACACATATTGCCCGGTGATATCGCTACGGATTTCCTCGGCAGTCTTCTTGGGGACATCCCGCGGCCAGGAATTCGCGTCTGCCAGTTCCTTCCACCTCTCCACGCGCCGCGCCCCTTCCATATCTCGCAATTCGTCGTAGGCTTCTGCATATTCAAGCTGCTGAGGGTAACCAATCAGTCCATCGTAGCCGAACCAAGCTGCCATGAACAAGCAGACTGCAGCCAGGATCAGATACCGCATCAAGTAGTTTTTTTGGAATTCAGCGCGAGCAGGCATGGGAGTTACGGAGTGATGGAGTAGTGGAATGGGTGGCACTGGCCCTAGCCAGTGATTTCAAAGGAGTTGGGATTGCAGCGAATTAGTTTTTCTAACACCTCGAAGTGCGCAGGCAAACAGTGCTCTGTGCCTTCGCGAAGCAATTTGAGCTGGGTGGCACTGGCCTAGCCAGTGATTTCAAAGGAGTTGGGAATGCAGCGAATTAGTTTTTCTAACACCTCGAAGTGCACAGGCAAACAGTGCACTGTGCCTTCGAGAAGCAATTTGATCTGGGTGGCACTGGCCCCAGCCAGTGAATTCAAAGGAGTTGGGATTGCAGCGAATTAGTTTTTCCAACAACTCGAAGTGCGCAGGCTAACAGTGCTCTATGCCCTGACGAAGCCGTTTGAGTTGGGTGGCACAGGCCTTAGTGCTTGGTCAAATCTCAATTTGAGGGTAGTGGACGAGGTTACGAGTCCTTTCCGCGTCGTAATTTCTAGGAGACTCATAACCTCCTCTTAAAAAAACAGCCTCCGTGATCGGAGGCTGCGTCTTATGTTGCATCAAATTCTACCGCATGCAATTTGCAAACCGACTACAGTACATAGTCGTCGTCCTTCAATAGATACTTGTGCCTTGGCACGTCGCTCTTGGTGGTCTTGGGGGTCATCAACGCTTGATAGACGTGGTATTCCATCGCATCGCTGAAGCTAGTCGTAGATCCGTCGAGCATGGCAGCGTTAACGACACCCGTGTGGCTGGAAGAAGGTCGAGCGTATTCGATATTTCCAACCATGTTCATGTTCTGCTTTAGACCATTGATCTTATTGGGAGGAAGGACTTGATCCGATCGCGGGTGCGGGGCGTCAGCAGCGCCAGCTATTTCCGATCGATAGAGCCAAACCATACCAACATTCGTCCGCCCAGATTCATCCGTCCCAGAGACGTAGCCCCACGACCCGGCTTGCAGGTTTTCAGAGAACGCTAATGTCTGCGAAGCCCCGTCGCCTATGTCGTCCAATGAAACCTTGTTGCGAGCCGAGTAGCCGAAGGTATTGAGGAGCTTATTGACAAAGACTCCGTTTTCTTTCTTCTGAGAAAAAGCAGAAAGTTCCGTTGGAGTAGCGCTGCGTGGATAGTTGAGGCCCCCCATGATTGCCATGCTCGACGGCAGGACGAACCCCGCGTTGCACACATAGTTGTTCAGCGGTGGAGCCTTCTGACTCGCCGTGGCACTGGGACACTGCAGCATCGCAATATTGGGATAGTAATCTCCGACTTTTGATTGGTTCGTATTACCTTTATATGATTGCGGCGACGCAAAGTTAAGCCAATCAAGATTCCTGGAACTATCATCCCAAACATCACGTAAGGCCGATTGCTCGAAAAATGCGGCAATTGAGATTACCCAGCTACCAGCTTTCAAGGTTTGACTAGTACCCGCACCAGTAACAGCAAACCCTTCTTGATAGCCCGGATAATGTTTCTTGGCGGTCTCGAATTGTGCGGTGGCCTGCATCAACTGGCGAATGTTGTTGGTGCATTGTGTGCGCCGCGCTGCTTCGCGAGCCATCTGCACCGCCGGGAGGAGAAGCCCCACCAAAACGCCAATGATCGCAATTACCACTAGCAATTCGACGAGTGTAAATCCCCGTCGGGTGTGAAGTGCCATTGTCCAACTCCTGAGTAGACGAGAAGAGTTTGTTCGCAGTTGTCAGCCTAACCCTTGATTGTATCGCCCTTGGCGATCAAAAGTCCACCCTCGTGTGCGGAAAGTTGATTTAATTCGTGATTGTACGCAAATCTGCTAAACTATTGCGTTCGCATACCAGTTCGGGTAAGATAAGAAGCCTGCGCAGTCTCTTCTCACTTCCTATTTCAAACCCTCACCTTGTGAGATGCACGCCGATGATGAAGCACACTTTTACCCTTGTTACATTGGCTTTTGGTCTGGCGATTTGCTCGTCAAGCTTTGGGGCCGTCGTCTTGAACGGCGGGTTCGAAAGTGGTTTTACCTCATGGGTCACCGCTGGTAACACGACCGTTGGAGGCGGGAACATCATTAGCCCTCCGGTTTCACCACCCCAGCTCCTCAGTCAGGCGCTCCTGACCAGCGGAAATGGCGTTGTGGGACAGGACAACAGTTTGACCGTCAGTGGCGCCAATGGACTGGAATCATTTCTCGATTTGGCGGCGGGCAACCTCAATAGCATTGGGGCCGGAGCCTTTCGAGGGAGCGGTATTAAGCAATCCTTGATCAGCGTCAATGCGGGAGATGAACTGACGTTCATGTGGAATTTTTTGACCACCGAAGCTAGACCGTCCGCAAACAATGACTTCGCTTTCTTCAGCGTGAGTCGCGATACTTCAACAGGTTTCGTTCCGACACTGACGCTCTTAGCTAACACCAATTCCAACTTTTCACCGATCACCGGCGGTGACTTCGCCGCGCAGACCGGGTATCAACAAGCGAGCTTGACGTTTGCCCTTGGCGGGAACTATACGCTTGGCTTCGGCGTAGTAAACGTTCCCGACCAGTTTGGCCCCTCCGGACTGTTGCTCGATCAAGTGTCCATCACTGCCGTTCCAGAGCCCTCATCGCTGTCGCTGATCGGACTGCTGGCTTTGGGCCTGGTGGCCCGTCGACAGCGCAGTCGCTAAAGTCATTGCAATTGTTAGATTCGTGCATAAGACTGCAGGGTAGTCATTGGTGATATTTCTGTTGATCCCGCTTCCCGCTTGAGGAAGTGCTACGCTTCGGCATGCACTCCACTCTTATTAAATCGCTGTTGATGTTCTTCCTTATGGCTGGTTTGTCTGGTTCCAGCCAGGCAGGTGAGCCGTTCTGTTTTCCGTGGGGTTCAGCCTCATCGTCCAGCCTTTCTGCCAGCGATACTCGCCCCGGCTATCGCACTCTGCCTCGTGGCCAACACGGCCCAGCACCTCTCCCTGTACAGCCTCTCCCTCCCAAATCGGGATATGCCTACGGTTGGTTCGGGAGCAATCCAAGCGTCCATGGACATTCGACCTGGGGTCGGCACTTCGGATATTCTCAAAACTTCACCCAATGGACCTCCCGCTAGCCTTGCAAGCCTCAGCGATTTGTGAAACACTTGTTTAGAACGAGTGTTTTGGCGTGGGTGGTACTGGCCTAGCCAGTGGAGAGCGAAGAGGTGGGTTTGGTGCGTTCAGTGGATTCGCCAAGACATCGAAGTAACCAGAGTTGGAATGGCCCGCAAACTTTCCAATATTCGGTACCTCGACGACGCTCCCAAATTACCCCGACGCTCCGACCTCGGGAGTTGCATGTCCGAACAGTGAGCGAAAACCATCGAAACGCGAACGTCAGTCATTGCTTCGTGAAGGGACAGAGTACTGCTAGCCTGCGCACTTCGAGATGTTAGCAAAACTTAGTTCGCTGCAATCCTTACTGCTTTGAAATCACTGGCTAGGGCCAGTGCCACCCAGCTCAAATAACTTCGTGAAGGGACAGAGTACTGCTAGCCTGCGCACTTCGAGATGTTAGAAAAACTTAGTTCGCTGCAATGCTCACTCCTTCGACACCACTGGCTAAGGCCAGTGCCACCCAACTCCCTAACTCCTTCACACCCGTGCCGATGTCTGTCACAACGGAAAAACCTGCTGCTGAGCATTTGATCCATGTGGCGGGAGAGATTTTCGCCGCGCGCGGGCCAGGGGCTACCGTCCGCGAGATCTGCAGCCAAGCTGGTTGCTCGATCGCCGCCATCAATTACTATTTCGGCGACAAGCAACGGCTTTATTTCCGCTGCGTGCAAACCGCCTGTGAACAAAAACAACGACTGTTTCCGCTCCCAGCTCGTGATGACCCGCGACCTTCGGACCAACTGCTACGCAGCTTTCTCCACGCTATGACCGCGCGCATCGCGGGCCAATCCAATATGACTTGGCAGAACACGTTAATGCTACGTGAAGTGCTCGACCCCTCCCCAGACATCGCCCAGATGCTGGCCACGTACTTTCAGGCCGATTTTGAATTGTTAGATCAACACCTGGGCAAACTGCTGGGGGACGAATTAGACTCTGTGGACATGCGGCGACAGTTGGCAACCCAAATCCTGTCGCGCTGCATGTTTTTGCGGACGGGTAAACAACTGCGGCAGATGCTTTCCATTAGCGGCGAATCGAACGAGTCACCAAAATTGTATGCCGACGAAATTTGCGACTCCATGTTGCTGCAGATTGAAGCCTTGCGACGAAGAATTTTGAGCTAAATAAACAGGGTGATAGACACTTTTCTGTTTGGCTCTCGGATTAAACCTTGATGATTGCGTGAAGAAATTTGAGTAAGTCCACGATGATTAAGAACTTGTTGTTCGGCGCGATCATTCCACTCGCGCTGGTAGCGGTTGGGGTAGGTGTCATGGTCAGCATGCAGCGTCCCGACCCTGGTAAGAAGCCACCGATCGAAGACAAGCGTGGAGCGTTATTGGGACAAATGCCCGCCGCCGACGTGGAGACGGTCCATAGCCTAGCCGAAGTTTCCGATACGTTGGAGATCCCAGTCAATGGTACTGTGGTCCCCTTTCGCGAAATCCAATTGGCCGCCGAAGCTGCCGGACGGATCATCGAGAAGAACCCCGATACGCGGAGTGGCAACTATGTCCAGGCTGGCGAAATGCTCTATCGCATCGACCCTCGCGACTACGAATTGGAAGTAGAACGGTTACAGCGGAAACTAGATCAAGAGCGGGCTACGCTGGTCGAACAAGCGCAAGACATCGAGAACTCTAAGCAGCTGATGGAAGTGGCTGAGCAGGAAATGGAATTGGCCGAGGCCGAAGTCAAACGCTTCGAACGGCTGCAGGGGAATTTCCGTAGCGAAGCCGAAATGGACCAAGCCAAGCGTTCGCGTTTGTCCAGCATGAACCAACGCGTAACGATCCAAAACCAAGTCAACTTGCTCGAAGCGCGTCGCGCCCGTTTGGAATTGCAAACCAAACTGGCCGAAACAGAACTCGAACAAGCGCGTTTGAACCTCGCGCGAACTGAGATTCTCGCCCCCGTTTCCGGACGCGTCGTCAGTGAACGTGTCGAGGCCGATTCGTATGTGCAACGCGGTACACAACTGCTGACGATCGAAGACACTTCCAGCGTTGAAGTGGCTGTGAACGTGCGCATGGATCAGCTCTACTGGATTCTCGACGCGCACGATCTGAGCTCCGATAGCCTGGTCAACGCAGCCCAAGCCGCGCGGTATCAATTGCCCCAGAGCAAGGTCAAAGTCCTGTACAAAGTAGCGGGGCGCGAATCGGCCGTCTATGAATGGCAAGGTGTCTTGGCCCGCTACGACGGGACGGGGATCGACCCACAAAGTCGCACGGTTCCGATTCGCGTACTGGTGGAGAATCCCGGCAAGTATCTGATCAATGGTCAGCCCGCCAACCAATCGGGGTTCAGCGGCCCGAGTTCGTTGGTCCGCGGCATGTTCGTGGAAGTGGTTATCGAAGCGAAACCTGCCACGCCGCTGCTGTTGGTCCCCAAGCGGAGTGTGAAGCCCGCCACGGGGACCAACCAAATCTGGAAGTTTACCCCCAATGCCACCGCCCTGGACCAGGTCCGACAGTCGCTTGAAAAAGCTGGCTCGCTGGCCCAGCCCGGACAAATGCCAACCAACGTCGATCCAAATGCCAAAGCACCTGAACTTGAAAACCCTGACCTGTGGCAAGAGGGCTTTTTATCAGTGATCGAAGGAGTCTCAGTCATTGGTCCTTACCGTGGTCCCGCACCACCAGAACAACCCGTGGCAACAGTGGATCTAGCCGCGTCGGCTACAATGCCAGCCGACGCGAACAAGCCGGTTGAGTCGTCAATGCCTGTCGAGTATTGGGTCTGCGAAGTAACTGGTGATGAACTGGCACCTGGCGATAAAGTAGTCATCACCCCCCTGCCCGGCATCGAAGCCGACGGCGACGAAGCCATCCGCGTCCTCCGTTCACAGTTGGGGAGTGGAGTAGTGGAGTAGTGGAGTGGTGGGAGAGATGGAGCGGGTGGCACTGGCATGGCCAGTGGTGTCGAAGTAGTTGAGCTTGAAGTGCCAGGCCATAACATTAAGCGCTCGAAGTAATGGATTTGTTTTACCAGCGATTTAACCAGAGGTATCTCATGTGGGAGCGGAATGTTTTCAAGAAGCGAACTGCATTCGACTCAACTTGCCATGCCAGTGCTACCCAAAACAACATCGCTGGGGAGACCGATAGTAGAGCAAATTCATTACTCCGTGCTCTCAATAAATTCCACAAGAACTTCCAACGTATATCCTTCGCTCTCCACTGGCCATGCCAGTGCCACCCACTCCATCACTCCACCCACTCCACTAGTCCATCACTCCAATCCCCACACCGAGGAATCTGACCGATGCGGTCTTTAGTACGTTGGGCCGTTGATAACGCACCAGGTGTGAATGTCATGGTGGCCTTCACGCTCATCACTGGCTTGGTCAGCTTCTTCTGGCTGCGGCGCGAGGTCTTTCCGGAATTTGAACTGGAAATTGTCATGGTGCAAGTTCCCTACCCAGGGGCATCACCGGCCGACGCTGAGAAAGGGGTCTGTCAGCCGGTCGAGGAGGCGGTGCGCGCACTCGACAATATTAAACGCGTTATCAGCATCGCCCGCGAAGGGGGAGGCTACGTCCTGGTGGAACTCGATTCGAACGTCCGTGATGTTCAGAAAATCGTCACCGAAATTCGTTCGCGAGTTGACCGCATCACCAATTTCCCGGAACTGGCCGAAGACCCCCAAGTCGAGCAGATCACGTTTCGAGAAGCGGCAATTAAAGTGGCAGTCATTGGTCCTGATTCGACCAGCCCAAATGCTGAAATGAAACTACGGGAAGTGACTGAAGGCGTGCGCGACGATCTGTTGGAATTGGGCGAGGTTACCCAGGCGAACATTCAAGGGGCGAAGCCGTTTCAGATCGATGTCGAAGTTTCGGAAGATACATTGCGCAAACATGGTCTGACACTCACCAGTGTGGCACAGATTTTACGGCGCGAGAATATCGAAATGCCGGGTGGTCAGCTCCGTTCCGATGGGCAAGAAATTCTGTTGCGCGGCAAGAATCGCCGCGAGATCGGCGAGGAACTAAAGCAACTCCCGGTGTTGGCACAATCCGGTGGGACGGTACTCACCGTCGGCGACATTGGAACCGTCCGCGATGCCTTCGACGATTCGTCCATGGTGAATGAGGTCAACGGACGACCGGCACTGGTCATCAGTGTCGATCGCACGAGTGACGAAGACCTGCTCGATATCACATCGTCTGTGCACAAGTACGTCGAAAAAGCATCGGTCCCGCCAGGTTATAGTTTGCAAGTGTGGGGGGATACCAGCGTCGATGTGCGCGACCGGATGCGGATGCTGCGCGATAATGGACTGCAAGGACTATTGATGGTGTTCGTGCTGCTAGCGCTGTTCCTGGAATTTCGATTGGCGTTTTGGGTCTCGTTGGGAATACCGATCTGTGTGATGGGGGCGGGGGCCATCCTGCTCAACACCGGACAAACGTTGAACATGCTCAGCATGTTTGCGTTCCTTATGGCCTTAGGCATCGTCGTCGACGATGCCATCGTGGTTGGAGAAAACATTTATGCGCATCGAAGTATGGGCAAAGACTTTGTGACTGCGGCCATCGATGGGACCGTGGAAGTTCTCCCTTCCGTGCTCACGGCGGTGATGACGACCATAATTGCCTTCATGCCTTTCTTTTTTGTGAGCGGGGTGATGGGCAAATTCATCGCGGTGATGCCGGTCGCCATTATTGCCATGCTGGCTATTTCGCTAGTGGAAGCTTCCACGGCACTCCCCTGTCACCTGTCGCACGATCCGAATGAGAAGCCGCATACTGTCATAGCCAAAATCATGCGGGCTCTGTCGCTGGGTCTACGTCCAATCGAGAATATGTTCAATGTGGGGAGCACATTTTGTGGGGGGATGATGGATCGTTTTGGTGATCGCGTCTATATGCCCGTGCTCCGCTTTCTCTTAACCTTTCCACTACTTGGCTTAGGGGGAGGGTTGTCGCTACTGTTCATCACCATCGCGGTAGTCAAGGCGGGGTATATTCCGATCAACCCTTTCCCCAAGACCGATAGCAATCAGATCTTGGCACAAGTTGTTTATCCCGATGGTACACCAGCTCGGGTGGCCAATGAGGCGACGCAGCGAATCGAACGCGCCGCGCGGAAAGTGAGCGAGCAACTTTACGAAAGCGATGTTGCCAAGGGTGAGGCCATCGATGCCGAGGGGGGGGCCACGCGTGGTCCCGTTAAATTGACATTCCGGCAAGTGGGGCAACTCTCTGCACAGGGGCCCATGCGCTCAGCCGGTGGCGGCGACGGGAGCAACGTGGGACAGGTCTTCGTCGAATTGCGAGATGCCACCGAACGGAATGTCACCAGCAGCGAGTTGATCAATAAGTGGCGCAAGGAGGCGGGGGAGTTCAACGGTGCTGAATTGGTCCGCTTTGATTCCGCTAGCGTTGGTCCCGGCGGCCAGCCGATCGAGTTCAAATTGCTGGCACCAGCCCTCAATCAAACCGAATTGGATCAAGCCGTTGAGGACGTGAAGGCCTATCTGGGGACCTTCACCGGCGTTTACGATATCCGCGACGACGCTACCCCCGGCAAGCTCGAATTTCAAATCCGCGTCAAGGACCAAGCCCAATCCATGGGGATCACCTCGGCCGACTTGGCCGAGACAATTCGCAATGCCTATTACGGTGCGGAGGTAATGCGTCTGCAACGCGGCAGGCACGAAGTCAAGTTGATGGTTCGCTATCCGGTCGACGAACGCAATTCGCTGACGCAGTTCTCAGAGATCCGAGTCCGAGGGAGCGATGGGATTGAACGCCCCATCACTGAATTGGCGGAACCGATTGTGGTTCGCGGCTATTCTGAAATCAATCGACTTGATCAACAACGCTCGATCACCATTACCGCTGACCTGGATGCCAGCGAAGCCAACGCCCAGCAGATCGCCGACTCGCTCCGCACCGCTTACTTCACCGGAGATTTCAAAAGTAAATTCCCCAATGTAAGCGTCAATTGGGAAGGGCAGCAGCAGCAGACGTTCGAATCGATCTCTTCGCTTGGCATCGGCTCGGCCCTCGCGCTGCTGGCCATGTACATTCTGTTGGTAATTGAATTCCGCTCGTATTTCCAACCGCTGCTGATTATGGCCATCATTCCTTTTGGGATCATCGGCGCCGTGTGGGGACACGCTTTCATGGGACTTGAAGTAACCCTGTTCAGCTTTTTCGGCTTGGTCGCACTGACCGGTGTGGTGGTCAATGATTCCATTGTGTTGGTCGACTTTATCAATCACCGCGTGCGGGATGGAATGGACCATCATGAAGCCTTGCTGGAAGCTGGCCGTCGCCGCTTGCGGCCTGTTTTCTTGACCAGCCTCACCACCATCGGCGGACTCTTTCCGATGCTACTGGAGAAATCTTTTCAAGCTCAGTTCTTGGTGCCGATGGCTACCAGTATCGCGTTTGGGCTGATGCTCTCGACCGTGCTGGTACTGTTTCAAGTCCCAGTGTTCTTTCAGCTCTATTTGATCGTGTCGACCTGGATGGGTGTCGATCACGTGAATGATTCCAAAGTTGTCTTGCCTGACGAGGCTGCGGATCAAGCAGCACCAGTGCCAGCGTAGTGGTGTGTGGACGACCACGTCGCGTATTTTTTCAACACTCAAAACCTTAATTGCCTCGAGAGAGCACACAGACCGCGAAAGGAAGGGGCTGCATAAGAACCAGAGGTGGCGATCAGTAGGAACTGTCGAATACCCGATCTTTTTGCCGCACATCTTTTTGTCGCCAAACAGTCTGGACGCAATGCAGTGCGGCACGCCAGACGTTTGGCATGGTCAAACTATTTCTGATACGATTGTGTTTTGGTGGCGTCGGTGCGCTGAGCGAGGGCGATTTCTGTTAGGCGACCGGCGGTTAACCTTGTACCCCTCGTAGCTGGAGTCGCCAGACTTCAGGCTGCAAGAACCGAAGTCTGGCGACTCCGGCTACGGTAAAGTCTTTTCTGCTGCTTGACTTAAAGTGTAATGGCTTTGTAGGAGAAGCGAGATGCGGTACATGCTGTTGGTCGTGTGGTGTTTTCTCCCCTGGCAACTCGCGTTGGCCGAAACGTTTGTGATCGAAGTGGAAGCTTTGATCAGCGATCGGCTACTAAACCAGCAAGAGCAAGCGATTTTGCGTGAATCGTTTCAGTCAGCTCCCGGCAACCGTGGTGACTTCATTCGCGATAAGACGCTGAAGTCGTTGCGCGGGGAAACCAATTTGAATTCGACAGCGCGGATACGATTCCTGCTGACTGAAAACGGGGTGGGCTACCAGCAGATTCAACTCAAGGACGCAGCGCTTGAGATGCAAGTGCAGGTTGTCAGCGCAGACGAAACTCGCTGTAAGTTAAAGTATTCTTGCATGTTGGCTGGGAAGCTGTTAGGCCCGCAGGGCAATGGCTCGAGCGCAACGAGTGGTCAAAGAGACTGCAACTTAGACGGTCAGCAGCAAATAGTTTCCAATAGTGGCAATGCCGTCATGAGTCGAGATGGCCCAGTTAGTGGGGAGAGTCGCCTGCTGCTACTCAGCGCGCGACGAGCCACACCTGAGGAATTGGCGCCGCTGGAGATAAGAGAAGACTTCGGGCGCATGTTCATGCAGAATCAGCAAGGAAATCGCAAAGAGGCATTGGGCAAAGATGCTCCACGCTTCCTGATGCTCAACGCGAAATGGGAACGGCTGGAATTGGTCACGCCGGATCGCTACGCCGATTTCGAGAGTGTGTCCCATCTGGAACAGCTACTTGAAACGCGCGCCGATCAATCGCTTAAGAAATTCAAAGAGCTACTTCAGCTTTCTGACCCGCAGCTTGAGAAAATCCGCGCTACCTTTACTCGGCACAATGCAATACTGCAGCGCGACGTGCACGAGTTGGAGGGTCGCTTGTTGGCTGAACCCCGTATACCGGCTATCGCCATGCGCGAAGTTAGGGATCAGATCTCTGCTGTCAATTATCGCGTACAGGCGGACTACACAGCTACCGACAGTTTGTGTTGGCAGGTTCTCAAAACGCAACTCACCGATTCGCAGAAGCATGCGTTGGCAGAGCACTGTATCAGCGAATTCATCGACGACTTGAAGCTGGGATTGTCAATCAGTGTTGAGCAGTCTGGCGAGTTGACCAAGTTCTTAACACAACTCTGCGAGCAGCAAGGGGGCTTTGCGCTCGATGATCAAGTTTACTGGGATGCTTTGAAGGCTGCCGATCCACAGGTCCTGGAACGCTTCCTTGACGCGACGGAACTGAAGCGTTTGGTACAGTCAGCCGGCTTTTCCAACAACGTCCAGGCTGGTCTGTGGAACCTGCAACAGTCCGGCAATTGAGTGTGATACAATCTCCATCGCCGCATTGAGAAACGTTTTCCGCCTCACCTTTTCCCAACACTACATCACCAGGTAACGCACGATGTCGAACGAAAGCAATCCTTATGCTTCCCCCAGTCAAATTGGCGGTCCGATGCCCGTCGGGTCAAGTTCCCTGCGCTTAGCCGACTTGGGGAAACGATTTCTCGGTGCGCTAGTGGATGGGCTAGCCGGATTGGTATTGGTCGGTCCAGGCTACGTACTGATGCTCTTGGGAGGGGCTGCGAACCCACAGGCTGAGCCGGGCGCATTATTCTATGTTGGTTTGCTTGTGGTCGGCATCGGCGGTCTACTAATTCTTGGTGTCCAGATTTACTTGCTCGCTACGCGGAGCCAGACAATCGGCAAATACGTAATGAAGACGCAGATCGTCGATTTCAAAACTGGCCAGCGAGCCGACCTTGTACACGCGCTCGTATTGCGGCTGTTTGTAAATGGACTTATCGGGGTCATCCCTTGTGTTGGCTGGGTCTACCCGCTGGTTGATATCGGTTTCATCTTCCGCGAAGACCGTCGCTGCGTTCACGACCTGTTGGCGAGTACCGTGGTCGTAGATATTTCGTGAGTTGGCAATATCAGCTCGACGCGCCAGCGAATGGGTCGCCTGATTCGTACATTTCAGGAGACCGCGACACCCCAGTCATGGACCCACTGGCTGGCGCGTCGAGCTGAACACAATTTGGAACGATTCAACGAATTTATTTTCCGGAATAAGCCACCCAACACAGACTACCCAAACATCACATTCGCTGCTAAACTCCTATTTTCCACAAACCAGGAGTTGAAATCAATGGCAAAGAAAAAATCCAAATCAGATATTATTGCAACCTACGTGAGTAGGTTTCCCGATGCGACTTGGAAAACTGCTCAATCCTCGCTGGAGTCCAAAGGTATCAAGCCGGGTTACTTTGCCAGTGAGCGTAGCAAGCTGAAAGCTGCAGGGCTCGTCGGTGAAAATGCATTGGAAACTGAAGAGGGAGCCGACTTGGATACTACCCAAGCAGTGGCCAGTGGACCCAAGAAACGTGGACCCAAGAAACGTGGACCCAAGCCAGGGGGCAAGCGTGAGACGGCAGGTGCCAGTAGCGATTTGACCGCCGCTGCACAGTTCGCTCGCAGCGCCGGTGGTTTGGAAAAAGCCCGCGCGCTATTGGAACAATTAGCGAAGGTGCAAGTGTAGCGAACGCGGCAAGTTTGTTGCTGACCGCTCCGTTGGTCAGTCGCTTCACTCCAGCAGTTGCTTTCGTGCCGCCGGACGCGGAAGCAAGGACCGGCGGAGTGATCCACGACAATGTCGGCTTAGCATCGAGTTGGAAATAACGGTCGTAGCTACGTTCGCCAGAACGTCGACTCACTGCCGTCTGCCGTCTGGCGACGGCAGCTACTTAAGTTGCGACAGTTAATTTCCGCTCGATGCTTACCGTTTATCTAAGGTTAGCGTCGACTCTTCCAACGCGATCATTCGCTGGTAATGTCCGACCACCTCGGGTGCGGCCACGATTGCCAAATTCTCGGCTAGCACAATGGCCTCAAGCGTATTGACCAACCGCTGAAATTTTACTTCGCGCAATTCAAGTAGCTCCATCTCCTTGGACGTTTTTTCTCGAGCCACCTGGTTTTCGAGATAGCGTTCGTAGCTGGGGAGTTGCTCGATTTTGCGAAGCAGCTCGCTTTGATCGGCCACGCGCAGCACTTCGGCGGATCGCCACTGCCGCTCGCTCAACTCGGGCCATTGTTCGACGATTTCCGCGCGTAGCTCGCGGCGGCCGGAGCCACGTCGGCGATTGCGCGAAGCGGTACGACTCAAATCGCGACTGGCGTCCCGCAATTCTTCGAAGCGAGTAAAGACCGTCGGGATATCGTCATCGGGACTAAGCTCCAATTGCTTGAGCAGTCCAGCTACGGTGTGTTGTAATTCCAGTGCGGCGCTGCGCGCAATATCTCGCGGTGTCCCTTCCATGGCGGCCAGCGCACGAGGTCCCTGTAGGTCGTCATCAACCGTCAAACTTAGATCGCTGTCGTCGGTACGGCGATGGTCGTAACCGGCGATCTCGCTATAGCTACGCAACACCACCTCGCTCGAGCGGAGTGGAATGTCGATGGTCTGACTAGTCAACATGGCATGCGCGTGAGCCTCGGCAAACGACACGCTACCATCTTTATTGAAGTCGGCATCGGTCATAAGTTTTCCCGTGCGACTGCGACCAACAAAAGCGCCCCAAAAAAAGCTACTATACTCTTCATCGTTCTCGATATCGGGACGACAACCAGCGGCCGGCAAGTCGTGTTGCTGGGCGAAGAAGCCAACCCTCAACTGCTCGACAAGTCCCTGGCCACGGCTAGCGTTGTCAAAAATCGTGTGAGCGAATCCGCCGCAATAGCACTGCGCCATGACCATCACTACTGGTACTGTTGGCGGCACTTCATCGAGCCAATTCTCAAACTCGCGGGCGGCAATCGATTGTTTATCCCAGCAATCAATGCTAGTGTTGAATTTATTGCGACTCTTGGCTTCGCTGCCATGCGCCGTGACGTATACGAACAGTCGATCCCCCTTTTTCATCGAACCGCACATGTGTTGCAGACTGGCACGAATACTCAGAGGCAGATTGGGGCCAGAAACATTTTCAATATGATGGTTGCGGTACTCAACCGAATCATTGCCACGGAACGCATAAAGTTTTTCGAGTAGCCGTGTGACTGACTTGGTTTGATCGTCGACCGCGTTGGCTGCATTGCTAAGTGGTGTGCTTAGTACTTGCAGATCGGGTTGCGGGTCATTGCCATCGGCAAAGAAAGTAGCTTGCGTTCGTCCACCTGAGTGTTTTTTCAGCAACACATCTTGGAAGAAGAGCACGTTGGCTTCCAACGAGGCTTGGTTCCCATCGGGTTGGTAGCCACCGCCAATAGTTAAAAAGTAATCGGTCGCGCGAAGCTCGTCCGCGCTGAACGAAACACTTAGTGCCAGGAACAATGTCGCATTCTGAAGCAGCCGCTGAGACATGTTTTTTTTCATGAGAGTGCGGGCTTCATCGTGTGCGTCTCAAGTAGGAGCAACCAACGTTTGGTTTTCAGCCCACCTGTACCTGAATATCCTGTCAATT
>JBGSJT010000356.1:0-8059 GCA_041741715.1 Pirellulaceae bacterium
GAGTGGTTGCCGATCTTCGACAATACGCAAGACATACCGGTGCTGGCCGAGCAGGTGCGCGCGGCGATGCAGCGTAGCGATCGTCCCTTGGTTCACGCCTATATTATCCGCAGGCATGGCATTTACACTTGGGGCGCAGATCTTGACGAAGCATTTCGACAAATTGAAGTTGTTGAGTTCTTGCTAGAATGCCTGGGCCGCTCCGCCACGCTGGGCGGCTAACTCAGCTCGATTGCAGCGTGGCTTCGAGCACGAGCACGAGCACGGCAATTCGAAAGGAGGACAATTTCAGACACTTCTCGCTGATCGCCACCATCTTCCCGGTTCCAACTTGGGAATTAGTCGCTATTTCGTTAACTTCTTCGCGTCCTCTGCGTCTTTGCGACCTCTGCGTTTGATCAGTACGCACTTCGGTCGCCTCTTTTAACGCAGAGGTCGCCGAGACGCAGAGAGACGCAGAGAAACGCAGAGAAACGCAGAGAAACGCAGAGAAACGCAGAGTTTCTAGGCATGCTTCGCTCCACCTACAATATCTAGCGGTGGTGATCAACGAGAAGTGTCCAATTTCTTGCAGACTTCGCTCACCGAATATGATGGTGATCGGCGAGAAGCTCTGCACTAGCGCACGATGTCTGGCACAGAGTTGTCGGCCATGGCGGGCAAGGGAGGGAGATATTTGTCGGTTTCGTCAAACAACTGTTCGCTGCTCGAAGGGAGTTCAAAGATGCTCGGTGGCAGTTGCTCTTGCGCTAGCAGAGTGGGAGTAGCCCATTCCGTTACGATTCGCAATTCCGTGCTGAGCGCAAGTGGGCTCAGCTCACTTGAGACGCGGCTTTGCGCCACTTGGTAGAGCCAATACGGCAGCCGTGCATCAGCTTTGCCAATCGCAATTTCAATGTGCGTCGGGAGCAAGCCAGAATTGTTTTCGGCAAAGAGCATATTATCGATCGCCGCCACCGAACGTATCGGGACTGGCTGGGAGGGAAAGATGCCTGATAGCCACCAGACTTCGACATCACCTAGTTTGCCGTCTCGAACGGATACCCATTCATATTGTTGATAGATCTTGCGTAGCAATTCGGCCTGCCCGCCAATGGCGAGGTACATGGCTACCACTGGATCACGGAGTGAATCACTCGTCAGCATCAAGCGTGGACGAATTTTCCCCAAGTCAACTTCGGTGCGTCGACTCACATCGCCAATGGATTCGATCGACAACAACCGCTGGCCATCGCTGACTTGAAGCAGCGTATTGAGTTGATCACCGGCGGGCATCCGTAAGTTGTATTTGAGTCGGCCACTCCCTTCCCCTCCGCGCACGTAGTCCCCCACGCCATGGAGTTGCATGGAAAACATACTCATTGATTGACGCACGACGCAATAAGCGGGAGGGCCCCAGACACTTTGCAAAATCGATCGCTGTAAAATTCGAGCGGAAATCTCTTGGGGAGTATGTTCGGCAGGAATCGACTCGGCGGCCAAGCTGGACTGAGCAGCGGTCGGGCGAGGAGCGGATAATACGAAATAGGGTGGGGCCAGCAGCCACACGCAGCTTACGAATACCTTCGCTAGCGTTGCCGTTCGCTCCCGCCATGGCCACTGGCTGCAGTACTCAATGCTAGCCTTCGCATTAGATAATCTGCTCCACATAGTCGGGTTATGCCGGATTTGTCAAAGAAATCGGTCGCGCTAGGACGAACATATAGCCACGGACACTGCGGTAGCGCGGAATTTACGTTTCCTCGTTAGCAAAATGTCAAGCCTGCTGGGCTCGGCGCGGATTCTAGGCGTTGGGACTAGCGGACGTCCAGGTGAATCCGCTGGAGTGATCGATCACTGGCGGCGATTCACGGTTTGAAACTCACTCAGGAACGTTTCGATTGGCGGCAGACGCCCGACTCGAAACCGGTCGTTTTGCCCATTTTTAGGGGGTTGAGCATGAAAATGCGTGTTTTCCTAACGCTAGCCATGGTGGCCTGTGGCTGCTTTATTGGCTGCACTCCGGTCAGGCACAACCTGCCGCCAGCACAGCGCTTGCTGGAGCCCGGCCCAGGGGTCGGTGGTCCAGGACCTGGAGTTCTCGGTATGCAAGGTGGTCCCGGCGGGATGATGCCCGGCGGCATGGGACCCGGTGGCATGGGACCCGGTGGCATGGGGGGAGTCATTCCCGCTAGCTGCACCGCCTGTGCCGATGGCAGTGGTGGTGGCGACATGGGGATGGGTGGCATGATGCTGGGGGGAGGCCTCGGGGCCAAAGTCCAAGTGCTATTCAATCGTCCCGACGGTATGCAGATCCATTACGACGTGGCCGGCGACGGCGGGTTCGGTAGCGAACCGTTGTACGTCCCAGGTCGTTTGGAGTTCCCGCAAGGGGGCATCTACCGCATGAAGCTGACGAACATCCAAGGTCGCGAGGGAGTTGAACTCTATCCGACGATCGAAGTTGCCAACGGTAATCCGCGAACAGCGGCCTACCTGGCTCACAATGCGATTCCCGTACAGTTCACCTCCGATGACTTTGAACAAGTTCTCTCTGGGAACTTCGTAACCAAAGTCATCTACTTGCCAGATCCCGAATTCCAAGGGGATGCCTTGGTGGGAGTTGATGTGTTGGTTAGCAATCGCCTTGAGCCGGGTCTTGATCCAATTGTCGAAGCCGATCGTCGTGGTTCGATCTTGGGGATCGTGCGAATTGGTAACAAAGACATTGAGCTGTCGGGTGCAAGTGCAGGCGGTCTAGGGATGATGGGTGGTATGCCGATGGGTGGCATGGTCTGTGGTCCCGATGGCTGCATGATGCCCGGTGGCGTACCCACTTCGCTCCCTGGCTATGTAGCTGGAGTAACGGCGCCCGAATACGGCATGACTTTCACTGGTACGCCGATCGGATTGCCTGGGCCTCCTCACATTCCACTCGGATCGCCGGCTGGACTGAAGAGTCATACGATTCGCAATCGCACCTCGATGCACATTCCCGACCCAGTCGAGAACGTCAAGATCAACGTGCGTCAGACCCCTGGCCAGAGCTACCCAGCACCGGTCAGCCGCGTCAACATTAACGAACGCAATGTTCATCCCGGTGTCCCGACTGGCATGCCCGCTTACATGCGTCAAAGCCAAGCGGTACCCGGTGCCACGGGCGCGGCGTATTGCCCCGAGTAAGACTTGCAAGCGAAACGACAATGAGTGAGGCGGTCGAGAGCTTAACCTCTCGACCGCTTTTTACCCTTTTGAAACAAAGCCGAGCTGGTGGCCCATGACCAACGAATCAAAACCTTCGGTTTCGTCGCTAGTGCGACAGTGGACGATGCGTCTGCTGGTCAGCACGAGTTGTTTGGCGTGTTGCGGTCCATCAATGTTCTCTGCTTCTGCCGAGGCACAAACTCGTTCACTACCCAACGTTCATTATTTTCTTGATGCCAACCAAGCACCCGGTGCAGTCGCCAGCGCTCAAGTCGCGCGTGGCGTGCGCGGCGTGGGGACCTACCAAGCGGTATCGCTGTCTGGCCCTGCTGGATTGAAAATCGCTTTGGCGCAAGATGGACAATTCTTGGAACCCATCGACGCTCCCGTGATCACGGGGATGCTCGTCGCAGGTGTCTACCGTTTTCGCGTAACCAACATTCCCTTTCGCCCAGGGGATGAACTTTATCCCTCCTTGGAAGTCATCGATCGCATTTATCCACCCGCCGGACGCGAGCATCGCTTTCCGATTCCAGTAGTGCTGACCGAGGAAGATTTGCGATTGGCGCTCGACGGTGCCTTGGTCACGCGCGTCATCTATTTGGAAGATAGCGAAATTGCGGAGCCCGTCTCCATGACAGCCGACTCGCAGATCGTGCATAACGTACCAGCTTCCGATAATGCGTTGCAAGTGGCTGATCAGTTGGGGAAGCCGGTGGCTATCCTACGCATTGGTTCGCGAGTTCCGATGTCGCTGGCTGGCGACTTGACTGAGTTTCTATATGGCTGTCCACCTTGGATGCCGCTGATTCCTGTTCCCGATCGACAGACGCTCGTTGACGCCGGTCAATGGCCCAATGTGCAACCCAGCGATGCACTCGTACAACCTCGCTCGGAAACACCGACTGAAGACAGCCCCCGAGTTCCGTTGCAGTAGGTGCCACGCATCACACACACGATAGTCGCTGATCGCTCCGCCGATCAGTCGCTTGGACGTTACCAACTAGGTTGACGCTTCCGATATGCCATTCGCGACAATCACTGATCGGCGAAGCGATCAGCGACTTTCGCGCAACTCAGTGAACGGTTACGAAAAGGATTGAGCACAGTGCAACCCAACGATCAATTCAGCGCCAATCACTTTTCTATTGTGACTCGTGGCGTTCCTAGCTGGCGGAATCTGCGGCGATTCGCCCTCGCCGGATTATTGTTCTCGCCCTTTGCGGCCACCATCGGTTGTGGCACATTGGGTGGACTCCCCAAGCTTAGCAACCCCGTCCTTAGCAACCCTGTCGCACAACTCGCGAATCAGCCAACTGCAACACAATACGCCTCAACTCAAAACGACTTAATAGGGAAGACGACGGCGGCACCGTTCATCCGTCCGATTGCCAAACCCGTTGGAGCGGCAGTTGTCGCCGCATCGTATACGGGTGAGTTAAGCGAAGAAGCCTATTCCGTTGACGGCGCTATCAATTGTGCCGGCGATTGTTCCCCCGAAACCTCAGGTCAAGTGTGCAGCGATCCTCAATGCGCGAGCTCGGCCGACAGTGACGTTGGGTGCGGCTGTGGCGCGGCGGTTCTGTCGGGAGCCAGCTATCGCCATGCGCAGGAGTACATCTTTGATGGTGGAGACCAACAGCCGACAGTGGTCGTCAAACAAGATTGGACCACGGCCGGCGTTGATCCCACCGATACGGTCATCTACTACGAAACACTGGCAGGGACGGTGTGCGTCAAGCCATCCAATCGTGTTCCCATTTACGCCCCGCGTTTCGGAGCGGTGCGTCAAGTCTCCGGTTTGCAATTGGCGGCGCGAGCTATTGGAACTGAACGAATCTTAGCACCTCTGGCTGCCGAGCGATTTGACGAGCGAAACTTGGCGGGCACGGTCGTACTCCCTGTTGCGCCGCATGGGGAACAACAGATCGGTTTAATCGACGCTTTCCAAGAAAACTATGTCGGCACGCCCATGGATCAAGTGCTACCGCTGTCGCGAATGAGCGCCGCTCGCGTCCCATTTGAACTGGTCGATCCGCGCATGACGGGATTGATCACCCGGCGGGAATTAGTCGAAATGCATCAGCTCGTTCAGAACGCGCAAACCTGGGTTATCCCCGAAGCGCTGACGGTGGAGATCTCCAATCAGCCAGCCTTGATTGTCAAGGATACGATGGCCCCCGAGGATCTGGTCCTCTATGAAACCCCCGATAAATGCGCCATGCGAATTTGTAAGGCGGCTAGCCATACAATCGCTAACTCTGGAGATATCGTTAGTTTTGCCATCCGGTTTGACAATGCTGGGGTCAAACCACTGGGAAATGTGGTCATTACCGACAGCCTTTCTCCCCGTTTGAACTATATTGATGGAAGCCAGCAGTGTAGTGTCGGAGTTCGTTTCTCCGCCGAACCCAATGACGTCGGCTCGATGATCCTCCGTTGGGAAATAGAGGAAGCGGTCAAGCCGAGTGATGGCGGTGTCATCACTTTTGATTGTCAAGTTCGCTGAAATCACGTCTCGCTGCGGGCCAGTGCCGTACGGTTGTACGGCCATTGGTATAGGCCTAGTTTGCTGGCGCCCGCATGCATTCGACCTTTCTCAGAAAAGAACATATTCACGGCGTAATGCTGGGTGTCGCAATTGGCGATGCGCTCGGTCTGGCGCGTGAAAATCTCAGCCGACGCGTCGCGCTGCGGATGTATGGCCGCGCACCCTTGAGTTATCGGCTGGTTCCCGGCAAGGGGATTTACAGCGATGATACGCAGTTAATGCTCATGACTGCACAGGCTTTGCTGAAATCTCGCAGCGATCCAAAATCATACCGCCGGATTTTCCAAGGCCGATTGAAATGGTATCCCTTTAGTCTTCCAGTGGGGGCGGGGAAAGCCACGTTATTGGCCGCCGCCAAATGTTGGTTGCGGCGCTTGCGATTGCCAACCGGAGTTAACTCGGCCGGTAACGGTGCCGCCTCGCGCGCCATCTTCACCGCGCTGGCCATTCAAGGGACAGGACATCGATTGAATCGTTGGGTCGAAGAATCGACCAAGCTCACCCATAAACATCCCTTAGCCATCGATGGTTGCCAAGTCCTCGCTAACTTGGCCGACTACGGGGCCACTTGCAAAGCTGGACAGTTCAATGCGACTGAGGCTTTGCAAAGAGCGATTGCCAATAGTTCGCAAGCCAAGATCAAAGACAAATTGATCGAACTAAAACCGTTTCTGGAGCAGCAACGCAGCCCCAGCGCCGTGGCCCGTCATTTCAAATGGGACTATGGCATCTCTGGTTTCATCGTCCCCACTACGGTCATGGCCACGTATTGTTGGCTCCGCAATCCGACCGATTTTCGTCGCGCGGTGGAATCAGCGGTGCTCTTGGGTGGTGACAGCGATTCAGTCGCAGCCATAGTTGGTGGTCTAGTTGGCGCGCACGTCGGCGGGCAAAATATTCCTAAGGAACTCATTGAGCAACTCAGTGGCTATCCGCACGGTGCCCCATGGATCGAGAAAATGGCCGAACGCATGTCGCATTGGCCGCACGGACTGGATGATCTACACTTTGCTCCCGCGCAGACTACCGATCCGCTGGGACAACTTCTGCGCAACTGTCTCACCATCCCATTGATGCTTACTCATGTGTGCATGCGCTTGCCCTATCGCTGCTGTACTCGATCAAAACCGAAACGCTTGCGACGCGGTTAACTCCCACAATATCAGCGCGACGCGCCAGCAAGTGGGTCCCTGCCAATATCCGCTCGACGCGCCAGCGAGTGGATCCCTTTAGAAATCAGCGCGACGCGCCAGCAAGAGGGTCCACTTTTGGTCGCTCCTCAACTTCGCCGCAACCCTGAGCAGCCGACCCGCTCGCTGGCGCGTCGAGCTGATATTGCTTGCACTGCTCTACAAAATCGAATTGCAACTCATTTTTCCAAGCCTCAACGAGCTTGACGACCACTGGCTGCTGCGTGGCTCCCTCAAAAGTCCGATCTTCCAACTGCGCCGTAGGCCATAAGCACCCGGTCGAACCGCACAGTAAAATAGCATCCGCCTGCAAGGCCCGCGCGCATGGAATGTCCTCCTCCGAAATCCGAAAACCGATCTGTTCAGCCAAGCGGCGTGTGCGTCTCAAACTAATTCCGTTCAAAATCTTCTCGCTACGTGGTGAGCACAGTTGTTCCCCTTCTACGATCAACACATTGGCCGAGGATGTTTCGCTTACAAAGCCATCCGTGTCCAGCAGGAGTGCCCCCGCGTACTTGTCTCCAGTAGTTAATCGCGCTTGTCGATCGGCCAAATAGTACTGCAGTCGCGCGCGGGTTTTAATCGCCGCTGACCAGCAAGTGGCTGGTACGTTGCGATGCGACGCGACAACCAGACGCTGACCATCCCGATACCAACTCGCCAATCGGTTCCACTCAATAGCAACCGCCTGAAACATCAACGTTGGTTGCGGCGGATCAGTGCCAATTCTTCCCGGTGTGGCTAGCATGACGACTGAAAAATCACGTGGTGAAAAATGATCGAAATATTGCTCCGCACATGCGTTTACGCTATCGACCAATTCCGATCGTGACGGCAATTTGATACCGACTGCTTGGCAACTCTGCTCGAATCGCTCAACGTGTTCGACCACATCCAACGCCGCGCCATTCACTGTCCTCAAGCGATCGACGATCACCACGCCCGACAAGAATCCAATGTCGTCTGCAGCTAGACCACAGGTATTGTGCGTGAGACTATGCGGCAGGCTATTCGGTATGGGGATTTTCCTAGTCACTGAAGTTTTCACTGTTAATTAGTAGCCGTTCGTGGGGCCTAGGCCTGGATGGGGCGTTCTTAATCGTAATCCTAATCTTACTCCTAATCCGATGGAATG
>JBGSJT010000357.1:0-4381 GCA_041741715.1 Pirellulaceae bacterium
GCGGCTAAAAGCAACGGCAAGCAACGAAACTTTACGCAACACAAACGGACTCAAGTGGTCCCCTTTCTGACTGCCAAAAGTATCGTTTTGACTGCCACCCTGGTCCCCTTTCTGACTGCCATCTCCACATGGTCACGAGCGGATCTTGAAGCGTTATCTCGAACCGGACTTGCTGATCATCGACGACATGGGAATGAAGCAGTTACCAAAACGAAGTGGCGAGTACTTGTTCGAGTTGATCATGCGCCGGCACGACGTCCGCAGCACGATGATCACGAGCAACCGACCGTTGGAGGACTGGGGGAAGCTGATCGGGGATGTTCCCAGCGCCAGTGCGATCCTTGATCGTTTTTTGCAATCGGCGGAGATCATGTAGATCACCGGCCGGAGCTATCGGTTAAGAAACAGCGAGAAAAGTTCAAAAGGGGCCAAAGCGCCCATAGGTGGTCCCTTTTCAAGCGACCCGTGACAAAAAACATCGCATATGGCGTGCTGAGGAAGTTGGGTATTGGAAGTTCCGGCGAGAGTCTCGTTCGCTCGTGTGAAAATTGCAAATTTGTAAAAAAAGTATTCTCGGGGCCACCAGGTTCACTAGGCCGAAAAACTGCCGCGTCTGGTGCTGATTGCGAGCCAAACAGCAGTTCTGGCATCAAGCCAGATGCCGGCACGGATTGTGAAAATGCAAAATGGCGATTGCGGCTGTCTACTCAAACCGTGCCGGTTGATTCCCAAAATAATTATCGCTTTGCGAATACAGTGATCTCCAGACAGTCATCAAAATTCTTGCATGGAACTGATACACACCAAGTCTTACCACTCGGTTTAGAAACGTCGACGAAGCTCGGTTCGACAAATCTTGATTTGCGGCGAAAGCTATGTCATCGGCGGAACGGTAATTCGAGGATCGTATAAACATGCAGCTGGCCCAAGTCTTTTTCCTAGCGATTTCGCCGTTTAAGGGGCGTAGCGAGATGCTTTCCGAAATGGTGCGTGCGATGGTGAAATGTCCGCAATTAGTCAACATTCGGATTGTGAGAGACAGCGATCACAGCGCGGCGGTAGTCGACGAGCGACACGATCTTGGATTGATCCCAAACTTCCAGAATCAAGTGCAATTCCTTACCCTCGGCGTCCGGCGGGATTTTGACCGCAATTTCTGGTGTTGATGATTGCTCGATCGGTAGAGCTTTTCCATACGGTTGGGCACCCGATTCGGAGTAGAACCACCACGCATAGCGAAGTGCGTCGCCATCAGGATCAATCGATCCAGAGGCGTCGAACGTAATCACATCTCCTGTTTTCGCGTTGAACTTCAATATCTTGTCGCTCGTGTCACCATTGAGCGAAGCGTGCGGTGGATGGTTGGCTTTTTCATACGGCTGGACGCACCAGTCCATGCGAGCTTGGAAATCGTTCCACATGGCTTGCCGCCAACGCCAAACAGGGGCGTAATCGTTGTCGTACACTTTGCCGTCATCAGGATCGGTCCAACTGTCTTTAGTTTCCGTATAAACCGAGAAAGGAACGCTGGCTTTTTCTTCGCCTTCAATATCCTTGTGCCGCGACCAAACGTTTGCAAGTTTGTTGCTCGTGAAGCGTCCGCTCCACCCGCCCCACGAAGGTTCGGCGGAATCGGTCAAACCGCGACAAATCAGTCCCACCCATGGAATAGTGCCGCCGCCTTCGATGAAATGGACCTTTTTCCCCATCGCGCGAACCGGGTATAGTTCCCCTAGGGCACCGTGATTTTCGCGTACATTTTCTTTCGCCCACGCGTCTTGCCCTTCCACGTTGTAATCGAACGGCTTCCAAGAGTGCGGACCGAGTTGATTGTTGTTCGGTCCTCCATAGCAGTAAGTTTGGTAGTTGCTACGCACCCAGAAGATCTCAGGGAATGTATGGCAAATCCAAGCCCCTGCGTTGTCTTGAGCACCGTTCTCACAAATTCGCAATTTAGCAACGAATGCTTTCACTTCCTCGGGAGTGTGTTGCTGGCGATAATCCCGCAATGATTGAGCCAGGGTGTTGGCGCCAGCATTGACCACGATGTGCAGTGGCCGCGGGTCCGGTTTCATCGTGGCATCAATGATGAGCTGTGATCCAGCGCAGGACTTGCCCTCCCTTGTCGCCTCAATGCCGTAGCCAGTTTGACCACTGGCAACGACGCTCTGCAGATGCTCGGGTGTCGGCCAACCGTTAGCATGCTGCTGTAGGTTGGAATAGACTTTCGCATAACCATCGATCAAACGAGTAAACAGCTCCGGGTGCAAAGATCGACGGTATTCCTCTCGGTGTTCGGGACGCAGATACTTACCGGTGACGGCGATAAGCCCTTCCAGATCAAACGCGTTGGAACATGCAAGTAAATGCAGCATTTGCTGCTCTTCATCCGGTTCGTTCCCCATGTCTGCAAGCACAATCAAACGAGATCGCTGCGAAGGTGTGGATTGACCAGTAGTAGAGGGTTTTGGCAGCGCCTTGTCCGAATCGCTGGGCGTGTCGCGCGCGTGTCGAGCAACAAGATCCATCGGTTCAGCGAAACGTTCCGGTTGGTCCGTGATGATGCGAATGTTCTTCAGCCGGATCGCCTGTTTCGTCGCGCTGGGCTTATTACCCAAAGCGTGAATCTTGAACGCGATGTAGCCTTCTCCGTACTTCTGATCGATCAGGTGGCATGTCGGCACACCATTGACCCAGACTTTGACCGATGGCCCAATGCACTCGATCCGGAAATGCGACCACTCGCCGAGCTTGAATGCAGCCCGCGCCCTTGTGTCGTCTTTGAGATCGAACATCCATGTCCATCCCGCGCCGAAGTCGTCAAAAATCCCACCCGTCCAAGCTCGCTTGGTGTTGTCTATCTTGACTTGATAGCCGTGCAGTCTGACCTTCGCGTCCGCTGGCGTATCGACACATCGCAGCAAGACGCCCCTGTTGAAACTGGGATCATCCTTCAGATCGAGTTCCAAAATGAAATCACGGTACTTCTTTTCAGAAGTAACGAAAGTGTGCTCGGCAGTGTTGATACGCTGCCTTAGTAGCATCGCGCCGTCCTCAATCACCGCTGGAGCAGGATCGGTTCTCGCAACGATCTTCCATCCGTCGTAGTCCACGCCATTAAACAGGGTGACCCATGGTGGCTCGTCGCCAAAAAGACTTCCGACCTGAAAAACGACGAAAACAGCGAGAAGCAATACGGGGTTGCGCATGGTGTTTTTGAATGTTGCGAACGAAGGTGTTTCAATGACTAGTGGTTTGAATCTGGGTCGGCGGCCGCCTTTGGATATTCAGATTCCGACAGATCGATATGGTAGATTGTGCCTTTGTACGTCACGAGAAAAATCTCGCCTCGTTGGTCGGTTCCAAAGGACGCGATCCCATTGGGTGCAATGCCAATCCGATAAACGCTTTTCAGTTTACCATCGTGTTGACGTAGCCCCCAAATGAGCCGCGTGTTGAAGTCGCCAAAAATATAGACGCCTTGATAAGAAGGAGCTGTGTGGCCGCGATAGACATATCCGCCTGTAATGGAAAAGCCGAGCCCATGCGGATAGGCGAATACCGGATCAACATATGTATCACCAGGGAGGGCATATTCTTCCGAGAAGGGAATGAACGACTCTCGAACGTTCCAACCATGATTGTCGCCACGATGAACGATGGCGACCTCTTCGAACTTGTTTTGTCCGACGTCACCAACGTAAAGTTCACCTGTCAGCGAATCGAAGCTGAACCGCCACGGTTCACGGAAGCCAATGGCCCAGGTTTCTGCTCGCACGTCCGTTTCTTCACGATGCGCCTCCCAGAAAGGGTTGTCGACTGGGATCGAATAGGGCAGTCCCTCGTCCTGACGATCGACATCGATTCGCAACATCGAGCCCAAGAGTATCCGCGGGTTTTGCGAGTAACCGTTTGGGTCTTTTGCTGGCCCGCCATCACCAAAAGCCGCGTAGAGCATTCCGTCAGGACCAAAATCGATACACCCACCGTTATGATTGCCCGCTGGCTGGAATGTTTCAATCAGCCGACGCGAGGGTTCACCCGAATCACGCAACCCGTCTGCTGCAGCTTTTCGCTCGACCACGGTCGTCTTGACTTGATCGTCCTCCTCGACTTCATGTTCGAGAAAGTATCGGCGGTTGTTGATGAAATCGGGGTGAAACGTCATGCACATGATGCCATGATTGGCACCGGTATGGACTTCGTCGCCGAGTTGCAGAAACAACTCCTTGCGAACAGGCCCATCGTTGCGGATCAATCGCCAAATGCGACGTGTCATGTGCTCGATCACGAGCAAGTCACTCGACGTTCCGGGTAAAGCACCACACCAAACCGGATTCTCAAAGTTCAGCTCCGGTGGATGAATCGGTTCGACGCTCAC
>JBGSJT010000358.1:0-2519 GCA_041741715.1 Pirellulaceae bacterium
CGATCGCCGCCTGAATCGTCATCGGCATCCCTTCGATTGTGCGGACGGCACGAACTCCCCCACAGAAAGAAAATCGAGCGCGGAGCTTAGGCCATTGGAGCCGCCATAAGGAGAGTATGGGCAACTGCGTGACCGAGTACCGCGGAACAGTCAGGACCGCAAAAGGTGCATCAGACCCATAAACTGCCTGCAACAGAGGTGCTCCAATAGAAGCCGTCCAATCGTCGATCAGAGCAGTTCGGCGATCCCTCGCACCGAATCCTTTTGAAACCGAGATTGCACTCTGGTAGTCGCTAAAATTGGAAGGTGCATTTGGGCGAGCGAAGAGCGAAAGGAACTCTTCGGGATTGTTCATTTCAGCGAGCAGCCTTTCTTCAAGCAAAAGCGTGTGCGTCCAGACGCAACCCGGCCTCCCCATTTCAGGCGCGGGCCAAGTGCATGCCAGCGCATAACGATTGGCGGATTCGAGTGGGTATCCCGATAGATACGGATCGAACTGGTCACCTCCGCCGGGTCCGGAGAGGTCGCTTAAAATGAGCATCAGACTTTCAGCTTCTTTGGGCAGTTTGCATGAAGACGCCAACATGCGATGCCCATCAGAATAACCGTGCAGAGTCTGCTGAATTACGAACTTGGTTGGTTCCTCACTACTGTTCATGGCGATACACCCATCATTTCTACTTCCCCGGCGACATAAGCCAGCGAATGGGGTGCGTAATGTCGTTTCCGTCAATGTCGGTAGCGACCATTTGAACTCGACGCGCTGCGATGGAATGCGCCAAAAGGTTCTCTGCGTCGGACGTCGGGCCGCCTTGGGCGCTCACACCCATGAAGGCGACTTCGAACTGGCTGGCGTTTGAACGAAGGAACTGGGAAAGTAGCGGGAGCTGGCTTTCAACCCAAGCATCAGGAGTTACGTCCTCTTTCACGAGATCCCAAGCTGAAATGACGAGAGCCAATCGAAGTGGTTTGCCCGCGAGCAAAGTCAGAAACTGTAATATTTCGACCATCTGCACTTGAGTTGGTGCATCCTTTGCGTTCCAGTCTGTGGTGGAAGAAGCTGTCTCCGAGGAGACTTCCTCCGCCACGGCTTCATCCGCACCGGCCCATCCATCGTAGACAGCGTTAGCGTTTGCAATCCATGCCGTCTGAGAAAGGGTGCTTGGATGAAGGAAAGCAATGCAGCCACCAGCATTCGCGGCTAGTTCCGCAAATTCGGGGCTGCAAGATCGATCTTCCCAAAGCGAAGCGTACAATTCCCCAGATAAATCCGGGATACTCATTTGGAAGAGGGTCTCACGAGCGGGATCGCGAAGGACGATGGTGACGCCCATCTGCCCGCTGATCGGCGTGCGGTTCAGTTCAGAGCATTTCGACCATTGCTCGGCGATTTGGTTCAGATACTCAAGGTCGCCTTCACGTCGCTCCAGCACCAAACTTCCAGGAACCTCATTGGACTTCAGGACGTGCCAGAGCGCCGCAAGAAATGTGGTTTTTCCAGTCTGGGGGAGACCAACCATGAGGCATTGAAATGGTTCTGCTTCAGCCACCGTTTGAGCCTCCCGATTGGGACACCGAGAATGTCACCTCGCTACGGTCGAATTCCGTCAGATAGCGTCTGACGGGTTTGGCCGGGGTCGTCGATATGGACCAACGCACACGTGTCCATTTCTTGAGAAGTTCTGCCATTCCATAACCGGCATCAATACCCTCTTTCGTTGGTCGAATGGACAACTTATGCGATGTCAACTCTCCAAGCTTAAATGCATATCGAGAGTTTAACCATGCGAGTTTCTCATGAACAAATTGCTCTGCGGAAGCATTGCCGAGAAGGAGATCCCATTTGGTAACGACAACTTGAATCGAAGACGCTGTGTTGAACATTCCACAGTCGAGGCACTGCCCAATCAGGTCGTCGGCGGAGGAAAATGCGGATTGGCGCTCTCGGTTGTTTGCGACCTTTTCGCCATCGACAAGCACCGAAACGTGATCCGCTCGCTTGAGAATGGTGAATTGCTGACACTCCTCAGCAACGTCTGCGGCTCGCCTGAACGCTTCACCATAGATGTCGCTAAACAAGATTCCGAAGACACCTGAATCATCCTGAGCGGACAGCTGCAGGTGAAGGAGATCGGTCCCTTCGCTTCGCACAGTTCTCTCCGTGTCAGGCGCTTCCCGCCCGGACGCTATTCGTGCGAGATGGCAACGACGTTCAAAGCCAGGAAGAGTTCGTGAGCCTGCGAACAGAAAACCTCCGAAAGGACCACGATGAAACAATTCATAAAGACCAGCGACAAGAGTCGTTTTTCCGCATTGAGCTGGGCCAGCAACAACTACGACGCTTGTAGGCGCTGACCTGACGATTGCGCCGCCGTCTCCGGCACTCAGTGTGTCACCGTCGGGTAAACGCCTCCGTTTTGTTTTTTCTTCGGCCATCTATCAGTCTCCGCCTAGTTGGACACTAACTTCAACAAAATACACTCTCGATGCATCTGAAGGCTAAGATCCGCAGGTTGAAG
>JBGSJT010000359.1:0-16043 GCA_041741715.1 Pirellulaceae bacterium
TCGTGGTGACGGTTACTCCACTGTGGAATCAAACTGCCGACGATCATCCCCAGTAAACTGGCGGCCAGTCCGCAGAGTTGTGATGGGACAATGAAGTCGGGAAAGACGAACATGACCAACAGCCAGACGCTAACTCCAGAGGTGATCGAGACCATTGCGCCTTGTGTGGAAGCAGGTCGCCAATAGACACCCAGGGCCAATGGAACTAGGGCTCCCACCAACACCACGCTGTAGGCGCCTTGGACCATTTCATACATCGTTGAATTGTTGCGGATAGCCTGCAGCGTAGCGCAGATGGCAAAGATGACTAGCACGCTGCGGAGAACGCCCAGCATGTTCTTTTCATTGAGTCTGGGGAAAAAGGGACGTAGCACGTTTTCGACAAACAGGCTGGCGGGGGCGAGTAACGTACCGCTGGCAGTCGACAAGATCGCAGAGACCAACGCACCGAAGAAAATGGCTTGTGCCCAAAACGGAGTTTTGTCCAAGATCAATTTCGGAAGAATGCGCTGCATATCGCGTTCGTCGGCCTGGTTGAAAATCTCCAAGTAACTGGGATCAATGACAATCGCCGAATAGGCGATGAACATAGGGACAAAGGCGAAAAGAAAATAGAAACCACCTCCCAGTAGTGTCCCTCGAACCGCTGTTTGTTCGTCCTTGGCACTCGTCACTCGCTGAAAAACATCCTGTTGCGGAATCGCGCCAAGCGACGCGGTTAAAAGCCCTGCGATGTAGGCGAGCCAGGGTCTAGCTCCACCGTCGGGGAACAATTGCAAACGCCCAGCGGCCCGAGCCGAATCGACCACTTTGCTGACTCCGCTGAAAATACTTCCATCCGTGCCTGCCATGCTAGCTAACAACCCCGCGATGATGATCAAGCCCACCACGATCACGACGGTTTGAATCATGTCAGTTAGCGCCACCGACCACATTCCTCCCACCACCGTATAGAACATCACAATCATGGCCCCGATGACGATGCAGCGATCGAGTGTAAACCAAGAATAACCTGCGCCTTGCCCGAGTACCGACAGGACCAATCCCAACGCGGTCAATTGTGCGGCGGCCCAGCCCAGGTAGGACAGCGTAATCACCAGTGACGTGAAGACTTCCACTGTCTTGCCATATCGCTTGTGATAGAAGTCACCGATGGTGAGCAGATCCAAACGATAGAAGGCGCGGGCGAAGAATACGGCGACCAGCACTAAGCAAATCGAAAATCCGAGCGGATCTGCCGGGATTTTGTGCAGGCCGTCGCGCGCAAAAGTGGCGGAAACCGACAGAACTGTCTCGGCACCGAACCAAGTTGCGAAGACACAAGTAAAATTCATGTATAGCGGCAACGACCGCCCTGCCACCATGAAGTCCTTGGCTCCATGCACGCGGCTTGAAGCGTAAAGTCCAATGGCGATTGTAAATACAAGGTACCCAAGTACAGCAATGGTAAGCATGGCGCGATTCCACAAGCTTAGGGATTAGGGAATGGAATTTGCAAAGGATAGCCATCATTGGCTGGATCGCCAATACCTTTCCAGTATCAGCTCGGCGCGCCGGCTGCGTCGCCTGAATGGTGGGGGTGCGACGAGTGGCTTCCGACCGACCAGGCGACCCACTCGCTGGCGCGCCGAGCTGATATTCCGGCTAGGTTTTCGCGAAGGTGACCCATCCCAATGATAGGCTTCACGAAAAACTACCAATAATATCTGGGCACACTGTAGCGGTCGGGCCGATAATGAGGACGATGTGCTATCGGAGCACCCGCCTGACGTCGTTGCTGGCAAACCGTGCAGCTCCAAGTTCCCAACCCCGCCACTCTCGAGAATTGAGTTAACGCCATGAGAGATACCGTGCGCCTTTGTTTGGTACTTCATAACCACCAACCGATAGGCAATTTTGATGGCGTTATCGAGCAAGCTTATCAAGATAGCTATCTTCCTTTTCTAGATGTCTTCGAGGACTACGACTCGCTCAACATTTCGTTGCACACGTCGGGACCATTAATGCTGTGGATGGTAAAAAACCATCCCGAGTATATTGAACGGGTGAAGACGTTGGTGGCCGCTAGTCGCATCGAGATCATCGGTGGCCCGTTCTACGAACCAATCTTACCGATGCTCCCCAGTCGCGATCGCATTGGGCAGATTCGCGCTTACTCGCACTACTTGAATGAGCTGTTTAGTACGAATGTCCGCGGCATGTGGATGCCTGAACGGGTTTGGGAAAGTGCTCTCACGACTGACATATACAAAGCTGGCATCGCTTACACTGTGCTCGACGATTTCCACTTTAAAGCGGCTGGCTGGCGTGAGGATCAGTTGACCGGCAGCTATCTTACCGAGGAAGATGGCAACCTGCTGCGCGTCTTTCCGGGGAGCGAGTTGTTGCGGTACTTAATTCCGTTCGCACCGCCGAATGAGACGATCGAATATGCGCGTCAGGTTGCCGAGCAGCATCCGGGCGCCACCCTGGTCTTCGGCGATGATGGTGAAAAGTTTGGAACTTGGCCCGACACTAAAGTCCATGTCTACGATCGAGGTTGGCTACGCAGTCTGTTCGATCAACTGGTCGCCAATCAAGAGTGGCTGATTACCAGTACGCTCGACTCGGCCACACGCGAACATGCCCCCTTGGGTAAGATCTATTTGCCAGATTGTAGCTATCGCGAAATGACCGAATGGTCGCTTCCTGCCGACCGTCAGGAGCTGCATAGCGAATTGATGCATGACCTGCACGAGCATCCGCGGTCGGAAGATATTTCTCAATTCATCCGTGGCGGCAACTGGCGAAATTTCAAAGTCCGCTATGCGGAAGCCAACGAGATGTACGCGCGGATGATGCAGGTCAGCCGACGGCTAGAATCGGCGCGGCGTACCAGTGGTGATGGCGAACTGCTGGGCGAAGTCGAAGATCACCTGTACCGTGGCCAGTGCAATTGTCCCTACTGGCACGGTGCTTTCGGTGGCATCTATTTGCCTCACTTGCGAAATGCGATCTACAGCGAATTGATCGCCGCCGACAATCGACTCGACTATTTGGAACATGGACGCGGACAGTGGGTCGAGGCGACGAGCGAAGACTACAATTTCGATCTATCTCCTGAAGTACGCATGGCCAACGAACAGTTGGTGGCTTATGTGGCACCGGCTCAAGGTGGCATGTTGTACGAATTGGACGTCCGTTCGATCTGCCACAACCTGCTGGCCACGCTGCAACGTCGGCCAGAGGCCTACCACCGCAAAGTGCGGCAAGGGAATGTGCAGCCCGAGGGTGAGGTGGCCAGTATTCATGATCGCGTCGTCTTCAAGCAAGAGGGGCTCGACAAGCGGCTGCAGTACGACAACTTTCCACGCAAGAGTTTCCTGGAGCACTTTTACGACAACGATGTTTCGCACTCGTCGGTCGCTGCTGGTACCGCTATGGAACGCGGTGATTTCGTGGCTCAGCCCTTCGAAGCTAAATTGCGCCGCGCGGCCAGCAAAGTCCAATTGCAACTCAGTCGCGATGGCAACGCGTGGGGAATCCCCCTTCGGATGACCAAAGCGATTACGTTGGAAGCTGGTCAGCCTGTGCTTCAAATTGTCTACTTGCTAGAGGGGCTGCCGCGCGATCGACAGTTGCATTTGGCACTCGAATGGAACTTCGCGGGGATGCCCTCCGGTGCCGGGGATCGCTATTTCTACAACGCTAACGCCGAGTCGATGGGCCACTTGGGGACTCATCTCGACCTCCGCGATACGCAGCATTTGGGATTAATCGATCAATGGCAGGGGCTCGACGTGCTGATTGGTCTGGGTCGCCCAGCAGGCGTGTGGACCTTCCCTGTGGAGACAGTTAGTCAGAGTGAAGCGGGCTTTGAATTGGTCCATCAATCGGTCTGCGTCATGCCTCACTTCCTGGTCCAGGGAGACGCCGAAGGTAGGTGGTCGTTGCAAATGCAAGTTCGCATAGCCGCTGGCAAACAACCTTGCGTGCTGGCCGAACAAGTCATGCAGTCGATGGTACTCGCCATCATGCAATGAGACAACGTACGTCAGGCTTTCCTGCCTGACTTTTTCCGGACTACATTGAAGCCGCCACGTGACACTCAATATTTGATGGATCATTTTTGAATCGCAGAGATGCGGAGGAATGGAGATTCGAAGAGTCTGTGGGACTTCTTAGAAAGCCCAAACTCGGGTAACCGCTCAGTGCCCACAGAATATTCAACAAACTAATCTGGATTGCGAATCGGTAAAGCTACAATCCTAGAGGGTTCCGCTGGTAGTTGCCGTGCAGGGGGCAGTTCCTTTCTCCGCGAAACGCTACCTCTCCGCAACTCCGCCTTTAAAACAAATACCCTCAGCCTGTCGCTTTTAAGTCCAAGTTGTTATTGCAAGCGGTTGTGCTTGCGGGCCGCACAGAACGGACGGAACTTGAGGTTTTTGGAACTAGCGCCTGAAGTTCACAAAAAAACACCTCTCCGGTATATCCGGCGAGGTGTTTCGCATTTTAGTCTGAAATCAAAAGTTACTTCAAACTACTTTTTTATTTGAGAACTACGAAGCGCGAGCCATTCTCGGTCCGCACTAAGAGCAGCGCTCCTTCTCCGTCCTGTTTGTTGTCCATCGCCTTCACGAACTCGTCAACCGAGGACACTTTGCGGCGATTGACTTCCGTGATGACCATGCCGCTTTCTAATCCAGCGTCTGCGGCTGGGCTGTTCTCGCGAACTCCGGTAATCACAACACCTTCGACTCCCGACATCCCTAGTTGCTTGGCCACTTCGGCCTCCATGGGAGCGACTTCCATACCGAAGTTCTCCATCCGCGTGCTCGGTCGATCGTCAGACTTGCTCGGTGTGCGAGCGCCAAAGTTGCCGGGTTGCTCTTCTGGTTTGTAGTTCAACAGCATCGACTTGCCGTCGCGGACAATATCAATCTTAAGTGTCTTACCGAACTCTGATCGCTCAACGGCCAATTGCAACTGCTGTGGATCCTTGACCGATTGGCCGTCGAACTTGACGATCACATCTCCACTTTGCAATCCCGATTTAGCGGCGGGTGTCTTGGGGTAGACTTCTGTAACGGCCACACCGGCGCGCGGTGCTACCGAAAGTTGTTTGGCCAACTCTTGGGTCACAGGCTGAATGCCAACTCCCAAGTAAGCGCGGCGCACGCTCCCATTTTCAACCAATTGGTCGGCCACCCATCGCGCCAAGTTCGACGGCACTGCGAAGCCAATCCCTTCGTTGCCACCACTTCGCGAGGAAATAGCAGTGTTGATGCCGATGACCTCACCACGCAGATTGACGAGGGGTCCGCCGCTGTTTCCAGGGTTGATCGCTGCATCGGTTTGTAAAAAGTTCTCACGGTCGGTAATTCCTAGTCCGCGATTCTTGGCACTGATGATTCCTGCCGTGACGGTGCTCTCCAATCCAAAGGGTTGTCCCAAGGCGATGACCCAATCACCAATCTCCACTTTGTCACTGTCTCCCAATGGAGCGGCAACCAGGTCAGGAGCATTGATCTTAACGACTGCCACGTCCGACTTTGGATCTGTCCAGACGTTTACCGCTATGAACTCGCGACCGTCCTGTGTTTTTACAGTAACTTCACCACCGCCAGCCACGACGTGATTGTTGGTTAGGATGAGCCCATCGGTGCTGATGATCACACCGGAACCGATGCCCCCAGGAGATGGTCGACCACGTCCTCCCGGCGCGTCACCGCCAGGGGGAACCATACGGAAATTTTTGCCGCGAAACATATCTTCGAACGGAGTACCTTCAAATGGATTGTCTCCTTCGAAGTTGAAACCACGTGGCAGACCGTCTTGCGATGGTTGGATGTTGCCACCTTTTTGCCCGGTCGATTGCCAGGCCACACTGGGGCGATTCTCAATTGCCACCACGGCTGGGAGCAATCGATTGGCGACAGTTCGAAAAGCAGTCGAGAGATTGTTTGCTGACTCGATCGCTTGCTCGACTTCGGGGGAAAGTTGCGTCATGGGTGCGAGTTTCTGCGAAGTTGGGGTGGTTTCAACTTCGGTAGCGGCCCAACCTACTGAAGCGATCATCCCCAATGCGGCGGCCCCCCAGGCCAAGCGTTTTCTATTAGTCGATTTCATTATGCATTCCCTTTCAGATGGACTTGCAGAGACAGTTGGTGCAGAGCAGCAATTGCTCGGTACCGTGAATTTTTGAGTTGTAACTTTGCTCTAACTGAACAGAACATTGCCAGCGAATCTGTCGTGCGCCCGACAAACCCGAGTTGCGAAGCTTGACATGCACCCCGCGTGCCAATCCGGAGTTTTGTAACCGTGTATAGCAAACGTGGGGATTGAAACAGAGTAGAACCATTGTCTCAATGGTTCAGAGTAGAGCCATTGTCTCAATGGTTCAGAGTAAAACCATTGTCTCAATGGTTCACCGCTTCGGATTGCTTAGGCCCGCTAGAATCTGGAATAATTGTTCGACTATCACAAACAATTGTTCTACTCTTCAAGATCAAGTTGCAGGATGTGGCGTGATTTTTTTTCCTCAGGAATGTCAAGGTCAGACAAGAAAGCCTGACGTACGCTTAGTTAACTTGGGTTGCGTCATTTTGAGCGGCAAAAAAATCCCTGCGCGCTTGGGAAAATTGACCCAGCGTGGCATAACGCCTCAACGATCTACCAATCCAGGGGACACTTCGAACCTGAGCCAAAGGAAGCCATTTTAGGATATAATGAAGGTTGGCCCTCCTCACTCATTTCTTCCCACCCTTTCTTGAGCGCTACATGCAGCCCGTAACCACAGCGACTCATTACTCGGCAGGCGAAGTCACCTATTTGGCAAGCACGCCCCACTTCGTTCCATTGACGCTAAGTTTGTTGGTTCGAACGATTCGGATATTCACGCGGCTGACAGCGATTATCTGTTTGGCTGTACCCGTTTTCAGTCAGCCAGTCGGAGCGGCCGAAACAGCTTTGTCCACCAGTAGCGAGGCAATTGACTTTGCTCTCGAAGTGCGTCCGATTTTGTCAGAGCATTGCTTTCATTGTCATGGGCCAGACGCTGCGACTCGACAGTCCGATTTGCGACTCGATCAAGCTCAGTCGGCGGCAGCCGTCTTAAATTCTGAAAACGGCCACTCCAGTCTACTTCTTCAGCGCATTGCGTCTGTCGACGATGACGAGCGGATGCCTCCACCTGATTCACCGAAGCAATTGGACGCCGATGAGCTAGCGATACTCACACGATGGCTGCAGGCGGGTGGCGATTACCAAGTCCACTGGGCATTCGCGACTCCACAGCGTCCGGACCTTCCACAAACTGTTAGCGACCCGTGGTGCAACAATCCGATTGACACTTTCGTTCTGGATCGCTTGCAGCAAGTTCAACTTCCCCCCGCAGTCAGCGTTTCGCCGGAGACGCTTCTTAGGCGAGTCAGTTACGATCTGACCGGGCTCCCCGCAAAGCCTGATGCACGAGCTACTTTTCTGCGCGACGTCGAGCAAGTGGGACTCGATGTCGCCTATGAGTCGCTCATCGATCGCTTGTTACCGAATCCAGCGTATGGGGAGCACATGACGCTTCCGTGGTTGGAAGCAGCGCGTTATGCCGACACTGATGGCTACCAGAATGATCGCTATCGCTACCAACATGCGTGGCGCGACTGGGTACTGCGGGCCTTTAACGAAAATCTCCCCTACGACCAGTTCATAACGGAGCAATTGGCCGGCGATCTGCTCCCGCATGCGACACTGTGGCAGCAAGTGGCCAGCGGCTTTGGTCGCAATCATCGCATCAATTCTGAAGACGGTTCGATTGCAGACGAATGGCTCACGGAGATCGTCGTCGATCGCGTCGATACGTTGGGGACAGTCTTCTTGGGACTGACAGTAGGATGTGCGCGGTGCCACGATCACAAATACGATCCGATATCGCAACACGAGTACTACCGATTGTTCGCGTACTTTAACAGCATCGCTGAACACGGAGTCGGACCAAACAATGGTAACAGTCCTCCCTTCGTTGAGTTACCGGCGAGCTGGCCGCTTCTTTCCTCCGAAGAGGATCGAGCTCGTGAGCCAGAGCCTGTGAAGTTGAAACCGGCGCGAGAAGAAGCGGGGAACGGATTACTGCGGCCTCAAGCCGGTTCCCCCCAGACAGTAATGGTGATGCACGAACTGAGCAAGCCACGCCCTACCTACTTATTGGTGCGTGGTCAGTACAACGTACCTGATACGTCACAGCCATTGTCACCCAACGTCCCCGAATCACTGAATGTCACCTCAAGCCCAAGTACTGGCGAAGGTTCAAATTCACCACCTGCTAATCGCTTGGAACTCGCCCAGTGGTTGGTCGGTCCCCACAATCCGTTAGCATCGCGCGTCGCGGTGAATCGTCTGTGGCAACAGTTCTTCGGATTGGGGCTGGTTGAGTCGAGCGATAATTTTGGTTCGCAGGGTACACCCCCATCTCATCCCGAGTTACTCGATTGGCTGGCGGTCGAATTCATCGACAGCGGTTGGGACGTGCGGCACATACAACGACTAATTCTGCTCAGCTCTACTTATCGGCAAGCGTCACAAGTCAGCGAGGAGTCGTGGCGACGCGATCCGAAAAACCGTTGGTTGTCACGCAGCCCGCGCCTGCGCTTGCCAGCCTTTGTGTTTCGTGATCAAGCGTTAGCCATGAGCGGTTTATTGGTCGACAAGCTCGGTGGGCCTTCGGTCAAGCCCTATATGCCGGCCGATATTTGGAGTTCAATCTCAAACAATAAATACGTTCAAGACACGGGGGAGAATTTGTTCAGGCGGAGTCTGTACACTTACTGGCGCCGGACCATTCCGCCGCCAACCATGATGAACTTCAACGCCGCAGCGCGCGAAGTTTGCGTGGTCCGCACGGAAGCGACCAATACGCCGCTCCAAGCACTTACCTTGATGAATAATATCGCCTTTGTGGAGTCTGCCAAGAAATTGGCTGAGCGTGCTATGTTGGTTTCCACAGATGGAGATCCCAACGTGCGAATAGAATATTGCTTTGTGAACTGCTTGGCTCGTCTGCCGTCAGTCTCTGAACGCGGTCTGTTGCTCATGGCACACTCGGCGTTACTGGAAAACTTTCAAGAGCATATTGGCGACGCGCGAGAATTGTTATCCAATGGTGAGGCTCCCTACGATGCAAGTCTTGACTGCGTCGAATTGGCCGCGCTGACGATGACTGCTTCCCTGATCATGAATTTGGATGAGGCGATTACTAAAGAATGATTCCGAACGAACAACATCGTCGACAGTGGCTACTGGGTAGTTTGGCTTTTGCCAGTCTCTGTGCTGAAGCAAAGGGTGCTGGCGGCGCACTTAAAACTGGCCAGGGGATCGGTGCGACGCTAGTCGACGAGCGGATTGGCGGACTGGAGGTTTTTCCCCACTTTGCTCCCAAGGCCAAGCGGGTGATCTACCTGTTTCAATCGGGTGGACCAGCCCAGATGGATCTCTTCGACTACAAACCCGATCTGCAGGCTCGGTTCGGTGAGGAAGTGCCGAAGTCGATTTATCCCGACGCGCGCAAGACAACCATGTCATCGGCGCAAGCTAGTTTCCCGGTGGCACCGAGTCGATTTCGCTTCGCGCGTCATGGACAAGCTGGGACTTGGGTGAGCGAAGTCCTACCTCACACTGCCAGCGTCGTCGATGACTTGTGCGTCATTCGTTCGCTGCACACCGATGCAATCAATCACGATCCCGCCATTACCTTTCTGCAGACTGGTTCGCAGATTCCAGGGCGTCCCAGCATTGGTGCTTGGTTGAGCTATGGATTGGGGAGCTACAACATGAACCTGCCCGCCTTCGTGGCGATGAGCTCCAAGGGGAGTGCTAAGGAAGGGCAGCCACTGTACGATCGACTCTGGGGGAGTGGTTTTCTGCCGTCGAAATACCAGGGGGTCAAGTTTCGCAATGTCGGCGCACCTGTCCTCGACATCGCTGACCCCAGCGGTGTATCCCGTAAGACTCGACGCACGATGCTCGATCACCTATCGCAGCTCAACAGTCTAAAACACGCTACCACCGGCGATCCAGAAATCCAAACGCGGATGGCTCAATATGAACTCGCCTTTCGCATGCAGATGTCTGTCCCCGAGCTGCTCGATCTTGCAGACGAACCCCAACATGTACTCGATGCCTACGGTCCCGATGTCCAGCATCAAGGAAAGTACGCGTACAACTGTTTGATCGCCCGTCGTTTGGCCGAACGAGGAGTGCGGTTCATTCAACTTTTCCACCAAGGCTGGGACTCTCACAATAACCTCCCCACGCAAGTCAGCAAGCAAGCGGCCGATACCGATCAACCCACCGCTGCGTTGTTGCAAGATCTCAAGCAGCGAGGGATGTTGGATGATACGCTGATCGTTTGGGGTGGAGAATTTGGACGCACGATCTATTCGCAAGGCGAACTGACCGCGAACAGTTACGGTCGTGATCACCATCCAAGTTGTTTTACTATGTGGCTGGCCGGGGGAGGCGCGCGTGGTGGTTTTAATTTCGGCTCCACCGATGACTATTCAGTCAATGTCGCGGAAAATCCAGTCAGTGTGCATGACTTGCATGCCACCATTATGCACTTGTTGGGAATCGATCACGAAAGATTCACTTTCAAGTACCAAGGCCGCGATTTCCGATTGACCGACGTCCATGGAAAGGTTGTAAAAGAGTTATGTGGTTGAACCACTTCAAGAGCTTAAATGCCAATCTACTATCTGCGACGTTTTGTTTCTGCACTCTCTCTATGGCGGTAGCGGATGACTCTGCTTCCGAAGAATTGTTCGTGCGGCGAATTGCACCGCTTCTGCAAGAAAAATGCCTGGCTTGCCATGGAAACGACCTCGACGACATTCAAGGTGGTCTCGATTTGCGAGGACAGTCTGCCGCGTTGCGTGGTGGCGATACTGAGACAGCTGCGCTGATACCGCGTGCGCCCTTAGAAAGTCCCATCTATTTAGCTGCCTCGCGCGACGACGGCAGTGAGTGGTCAGCCATGCCACCCAAAGAAGCCGAAAAACTAAACGAGCAACAATTGGATTGGCTGCGTGAGTGGATTGCAGGTGGAGCCGCTTGGCCCGACGCGCAGCGCGCTCTGGAAATCGCGGGTAAGAATGCCGACGCTTGGTCGGCCGAGGATGGCGTGGTAGTCAAAACCAGCGGCGGCTTAGCCGACCAGTGGTCCAATCGCCGTTACCGTCCGGAGGGACTCTGGGCTTACCAACCTGTCATAAAACCAGCCGTGCCGCAACCTAAATCTAAAGTCTTGTCCGAATCGCAGCTCGCATCGGACAATCCGATCGATGCGTTTATCGTCGACCGCTGGCCAGAACATTTGTCGCCGGCAGCTCCCGCCGATGCGCGCACGCTGATTCGCCGACTCGCGTTTGATCTGACTGGATTGCCTCCCACCCCTGAGGAAATTGAACTGTTCGTAGCCGCTTCACGGGACGCTCCCGAACGCGCCTATCATGAACTTGTCCAGCGTCTCTTGGATAGTCCGCATTACGGTGAGCGTATGGCCCAACACTGGTTGGATGTCACGCGCTACGCCGATACCTCCGGCTTCGCCAATGATTACGAACGAGGGAACGCTTGGCGCTATCGAGACTATGTGGTTCGTTCGTTCAATGAGGACAAGCCCTACGATAGGTTCATTCGCGAACAGTTGGCGGGTGACGAAATCGACCCAGAAGATTCAGAGTTGATTCTAGCAACAGGCTTTTTGCGCATGGGTCCTTGGGAATTGACTGGCATGGAAGTTGCCAAAATCGCGCGTCAGCGATTCTTAGACGATGTTACCAACAGCGTCGGCGAAGCGTTTTTAGCGCAGTCGCTTCAATGTTGCCGTTGTCACGATCACAAATTCGATCCCATTCCAACGCGTGATTATTACGCCTTTCAGGCGGTCTTTGCTACTACGCAATTAGCGGAACGCAAGGCCCAGTTTCTGCCGCATGAAAATACCCAAGGCTTTGATGAGGCGCAGTATCTGCTTGCCCGACGAACGCAATATATTGAAACCCTCATACGGTTAGATGCCAAGCAGGTGCAACATGCTCAGCAGTGGTACAGTGATAACAACATTGCTCCCGACGCATGGAACGCAGCGGTCGAGCAGGCCCAGGCCACTATCGAGCAGCACCAGGAGGCCAGCGCAGATGACTTCCAAGGTCTCTATGGCATGGCTCGCAATACGATGGCAAAGCAAAAACTAGCTGAGTCTCAATACCCTCCCAAACTATTGGGGTTCACACCCGATGATTTTGGCAACGAGCGCGTGGCTCGCAAGGGACTTCAGCGCTTGGAATGGGAATTGGAACGCTACCAGCCTTTCGCCTTGGCCGTTTACAACGGAAGGACGCCACAGGTCAAGTCAATCTCTGTTCCCCAACACGTCCCCAAGGGGCGCCTGACCGATGGTGAGCTGGAAGAGAGTTGCATTCTCACAGGTGGAGATCCTTTCTCGCGCGGAACACCGGTAGCGCCAGGCGTACTAAGTGTGGTCTCCCAACTTCCCGCTCCCAACATACCGACTGACATCGAAGGACGAAGACTCGCGCTGGCCGACTGGATCGCCGACGCGCGCAATCCGCTTACGTCGCGCACGCTCGTCAATCGTGTTTGGCTGTGGCACTTTGGAGTGCCGCTGGCGGGCAATCCAAATAATTTTGGGAGCACCGGTAAACCACCCACGCATCCTGAATTGCTCGATTGGTTGGCAGCCACTTTTGTCGAGCAGGGGTGGAGTATCAAACAACTTCAGAAGATCATTCTCACCAGTCAAGCCTATCGTCGCAGCACCACGCATCTCAAGCCTGAGCGATTGAAGGAGCTCGATCCACTCGGGACCAGCTATGCGGTCTTTCGGCCTCGCAGACTGTCTGCGGAGGAGCTGCGGGACGCGATGTTGGCTGCAACCGGTGAGCTTAATCGGGATTTGGGAGGTATTCCTAACCGACCCGAGATCAACTTGGAAGCCGCACTACAGCCACGACAGGTGATGGGAACGTTTGCCGCCGCCTGGGTCCCCAATCCGCTCCCCAGTCAACGGCATCGACGTTCGATCTATGCGCTTAAGGTTCGCGGCTTACCCGACCCACAGTTTGAAGTCTTCAATCAGCCAGCGCCAGATTTTTCCTGCGAGCGTCGGGAAACCTCTAATGTCACGCCGCAAGTCTTCAGTCTCTTTAACGGCCAGTCGAGTTACGCACGTGCGCTGGCCTTGGCCAATCGCGCTCTGATCGAGACCAATCAGGACGCACAAGCGCTCACGCGTTGTTTTGAATTGACATTCGGGCGTGCCCCATCTGCTGCTGAATTGGAGTTATGCACCACACACTGGGCTAGCATAAAGGCGATGATTGCCGACGAGCCGCTCGTCGATTCGCAGCCCCCTAGAAAAGTCGTCCGACAGGCGGTCGAGGAAAACACCGGCGAGCGCTTTGAATTTGAAGAGACGTTGCACGCCTACGCAGATTTCGTCCAAGATTTGCAACCCGCCGAAGTACCGCTCCACACCCGCGCACTCGCCGACGTCTGCCTTGCGCTGTTTAATTCGAATGAGTTTTGTTACGTGTATTGAACAGCTCCGCAGTTTATGCACTCCGCCCCCTTCGGGCCGCAAGGCGGTGACGAGCCTGCGGCACACTGCGGGTAACTTATCGACCGAAAGATTAAAAGACCGAAAAATTGTTGTGTTTGTTGTGATGACTACGAGTGTATTTGGGCTAATGATGACTATGAAGGTATTCGGGCTAATGACAACTACGAAGGTATCCGGGCTGATGACAACTACGAAGGTATTCGGGCTGAAAGCCCAGCAGATTGTCTAGCCTCGGCTGCAGGCCGGGGGATGTGGTGCGACCACGCAGCGGAGGGCCAACGGCCCGGTAGATTCCACTAATTGAATTAACATGATGACTCACCAAAAATACTTTCCCTGCGCTGGAACTCGCGCGCTGCATGCTCCGACGCGACGGGAGTTCGTTTACAGCCTGGGAGCTAGCCTGGGTAGTGTAGCGCTGACATCGATGCTGTCGGATCAAGCTCGTGCAGAAAACCCACAATCGAGCGTCGATGTTCAACAACCGCACTTCCCAGCGACAGCTAAGAATTGCATCTTCCTGATGATGGAAGGTGGGCCTTCGCACATCGATACTTTCGACCCCAAACCACTCTTGGCTGATTTGCATTTGAAGGAGTTCAATCGACAGGGTGAACAGAAGTCGGCCATGGAAAGTGGCAAACGCTACTACGTGCAGAGCCCTTTCAAGTTTCGCAAGTGCGGCGAAAGTGGGGCTGACATGGCGGAGAATTGGGAGCAGCTCGCGGGTGTGGCCGACGAAATATGCTTCTTTCGCGGTTGCACGGTCGATAGCGTCAATCATCCCACCGCCATGTATCAAATGAACTGCGGCAATCGTTTTGGTGGCGACCCCGGCTTGGGAGCTTGGGTCAATTACGGACTGGGGACGGTCAACGACAATTTGCCAGGATTTATCGTGTTGCCCGAAGTGAGTTATCCGCAAGGTGGCGCTGCCAATTGGAGCAATGGCTATCTCCCCGCCAAGTTTCAAGGGACACCGCTCCGCGCGAAGGGTTCTCCGATATTAGATATTATTCCTCCGGCGGGTGTGACTACTCAGCGTCAGCGCGCGAATCTCGATCTGATCGCCAAACTCAATACCGAGCATGCCTCGCTGCATCCCGATCACGCCGACTTGAGCGCGCGCATGGAGAACTATGAACTGGCATTTCGGATGCAAATGCAAGTTCCCGAAGTACTGGATCTTGCCGATGAGGATCAAGCCACGCTAGACCTGTATGGACTGAATCAAGCCGAGACTGAGCCGTTCGGCCGCAAGTGTTTGCTGGCTCGCAAACTGGTTGAGAAGGGGGTGCGGTTCGTTCAACTTTATAACGGTTCGTGGGACAGTCACGACTATATCGAACGCGCCCATGGCAATTTAGTGCGCGGCGTTGACCGACCGATAGCAGCGCTACTAACAGACCTTAAACGTCGCGGACTGCTCGACAGCACGCTGGTAGTGTGGTGCGGGGAATTTGGCCGCACGCCTGACAATGGCGTACGTGGGGGCATTGCTTACGGTCGCGATCACAACCCACATGCGATGACGATTTGGATGGCTGGGGGTGGTTGTCATGCCGGGCATACCATTGGTGCCACCGACGACACCGGCATGGAAGCAGTGGAGGGGCGCGCCCACGTCCGTGACTTGCATGTGACCCTGCTTCGACTACTCGGCTTGGACGACAATCGTTTGACCTACTATCACGCTGGACGTTTCAAGCAGCTCAGTCAATTCGGCGGACAGGTAATTGAAGATTTGATCGCATAATCCATGAAGGATTATCTACGGTCATTCAGCTCTCGCTCATCTTGGCCGCTCGTAAACAGTCCGACTACGACAATGACTTCTGAATCTATGCGAAAATAGAGGACAGCAGTAAAACGTTTTAGACGGCAAGGCCGGTATCCAGTGTGATCTGGGGAGAAACATTCAGGATTGTTTTTAACTCGCTCCAGAGCAGCATAAAATTACACCTCGAACTCATCGCCGAGACCGAACGATATTCGATCGAACCAATCGATCCCAAACAGCAAGTCTCGTTGCGTGTATTTTGAAAGTACTGCTTTCATCGTCGTCGCAAGATTCGCATTTGCTCACGGAATTCCACTTCAGTGAGCGCCGAACTTGGATCGCGCTGGTATTCCTCCCAGCGTCGATCCAATTCTTGTCGTTGCTCAACCGAGAGTTCGGTCCCCAATTCATCGGGAAGCCTGTCCCAGATTGCTTGTACGATACGAAGCTGATCCAGAGGCGGCAACGCTGATATGTTGCGCATCACTTGATCGACGGTCATATTAGGACCTCCAAAAGGGGTACGCTTAATTGTAGCATGGGGCCGGGACAAGGCTAGGTTTTGAGACACAGCGACAAGTGTTACATCCATTTTCAGTTTGGGTAGTGGACGAGGTTACGAGTCCCAAACGCAATAAGAATAAATAGGAC
>JBGSJT010000360.1:0-2859 GCA_041741715.1 Pirellulaceae bacterium
CTGAGAGTCGGTACGACGAACCCCCATTTCATCACTATCTCGCACTCTTGCACTCGGTACATCGGCAGGACAGCAAGCTCGTAGAAGCTCTCGATCGACATCCTGGCGTGCGCTGCGGCCACAACACCGTGAACGCACGGTATTCCGCGATCCTGCCAACGACCACAATCACACTTCCCGGTTCGGAAGTCCACCGAGTATACTTCGGAGAAGGCGGATCTCGACGACTTGTGACGCACCTCAAAAACTGCGCCGGTCACAGGGGCATTGTACATCGACCTCGTTACTTGAAATTCTCCCGCCTTGAGCATTTGCTTCTGGATTTCCTCTGCGACTTGAGGTAAAAGAAAGCCGCCGTGGGCTTTCGTGACGACTCTTTGGTACTCCACAAGTTCCCGGCGGATGATGCTGGCTAGCATGTGTATGCCCTCAAGAGGGGACTTTTGTTTCCTTGCAGGCAGGATGGAATGGTTCCTGGACTCAGACATGTTGTTGTCAACAACTCCAAACGTACGCAGATTGGCAGCGACGAACGTGTACGACGCCCAGTTCTCCAAAGGCATCTTGGACAGGTACTTGTGAGCGGACGGGAACTCCTCGCTCAGCCGTTGAAAGTTCCTTTCAAAGTCCGGTTTGTTTGTCGCACGGACGCAAGCTCGTATCATCGCTGCCTGCTCAGGCGTAAAGCCTGACTTGAGCCGAAGAAAGTGTCGAAGATTCCGCATATAGTGTTGTTCGCAGAATCGATGACGACATCGACAAAGGCGCCTTTTCATCAAAGCGAACGAGGCCAGCGATCGGTCACTGGACATAGTAACTCCATGCTTGTTTAGCTCCAGATCGCACTTTCCAACACAATTCATCGTGAACGTTAGATTGTCGCAGCTCTCGGAGTAACACCAGGTGGTGGCGATGGCCAAAATCTTGCCCAAGGAAGTTTGCGTCTCCAGGCAAAGGATTTGTCCCTTCCTATCCGTTCGCCCGTCCTTTACGTGTGCCCCATCGATACCATACGTTTGGATACCTAGCTTCTTGGCGAGAACGATTCCGGGGTAGGACACCAGGCAAACGGCCAGCAGGATCTCGTCTTCGTCCATGTCATCGTAGCGCATCACCATATCTATGATTTGCACTTGATCGTCCCCATCGCGCGGTAACTGCCAAAGCTCCTGCTCTGTGAACGGCATATAATTCGATCTGTGCTCCTCCTCCAAAGCGCGAAGTTCCTCTTGAAGCGGTCTGAGCGAATTGTCCTTCTCTTCACACCTAGTCTTGAGGAGGAAGGACATTCTTTCTTGTCCTTCCTCGGCACTGAATCCGAGATCCGGTGCTCGTAGCTCCGTTTCCAGTTCTTGAACTTGCCTTCCTGTTTCAGCGTCAAAGTCTGCCTCACGCCGATTCAGCTCTTCCTTTTTACGAGTGACATCGCCAGCAAGCGAAGGAGATGCGAAGCCCATTCCGAGCAGCTCCTTGATCACGCCATCCATGTCTACCTCCGACGGGGAAAGCTCGCTTTCGACAACCTCGATGGGTTCCATCTCGGCACCGACCGCAGTCACAGTGGGAGGTCGTCGGAAGAAACGCTCCTTCACAACGCCCGTCGAGATCGTTTTCGTCAAAACACCAACGCCTGACCCGGGATTGGCCTCAGCGATCTTCTTTGCAAACTCGAGGATCGAACGATGTCCTTCGGGACGGTGTATCTCATCAGTCGGTCGCATCACTTGGGCCACCGCGCGATTTCTGGTGGTGCGGGGAATATGAGACATGTTTCCCGCGAGAGTGTAGTCACGGATGGCTGCTTCGCTGATGCGTCCACCTTCCGGAACCACAACGTTTTCATCAATCATCGCTTTGACGACCGCTGCAGTGCTACGGGGCAAGCAGATACAATCGTTGTGCCGAGGATTGCTGTTTTCGAAGTCGACCCTCCCCCCTGATGCGCCCTGGGGCTTTCGTAGTTTCAGCAAGAACCTGCAGAGAGGGACTTCACTCGCGCTAACCTTCCATGGATTGAATGTCACTGAAGCTACGGCACTGGCGCAGGTCTGCACGATTCCTCCTGCACTAAGAACTCCCTTGCACATGAAAGAGGCTTGAATAGGATCAAAGTAAAGAAGACCGGTACAGTGAGCGCACGGGGCGAGGGCTCCGTGAAGTCTCCCAAAACAGCAGTTTGAAATTAGGAGATCTCTTGATTGGGGCACTTCTTGGGAATTTAACAGAAGCTCCCTTGCCAAAGCATCATTGCTGAGGGCCATGCATGCTTGGACTACGTCGTTACTTGCGGGCAGTGAAGCGAGTATCCAAGCGTCCCCCACCGTTGTCGCTGTCGCTAACTTGATCGGAATGGAAACTTCTGACGGATTCGACGAGGATGTGGTGGAGGGTTCTTCTTGCAGCGGCGCTCTTCGAGCCTTCCTCTCAGCTTTCCAACGATCACTCGTCGTCTTGCAAATAAGATCGGTAAATCCCTCTCGGCCACCTTGCTTGTGGACCAAGGACTGTCCCAACTCTCGGGATGCGTGAACAATGATTGCTTCTGCGAGAGACTTGGTATCGACATAGGTATCCGCAAACTTTTCGTAACCATGAATCGTGCCATTTAGAGAGGCCATGGCGGCTCAGTGTCTCCTGCTTCTTTCTTTCGAATAAGTGTCACAACAAACAAGGGGAAAACGCCGTGCGTGACTGCTGCTCTTTTGAATTTTTTTTTGAAAAGTAGCCTAGTCGCATCTTATCTAGTGGTACTTAAGATAAGAGGCGACGTTGTAGATAAATGGTCAGGTAAGGTACCCGAGGGTAGTAGATATTTGGTCAGTATACCCGTGGTGGTAGTAGATAAATGGTCAAAACCCC
>JBGSJT010000361.1:0-3351 GCA_041741715.1 Pirellulaceae bacterium
CGAGCGAGAAATCATAAAACAGCGCGCCCTGCGGCGCATCCTGCCGTCCCATCATCGCGATCATCCTCATCCATGACATCAACACAGAGTGAATCAGAATTCGAGCGATTTGAGAGGGGGTTTTTCAACAGCATCGGCGAAGTCCGGTCTGGTGGCGGTGCGATAACAGAATGGCCGCAGTAAGTTGACCCAGCCGGTCGGGGAGCTCTTTTAATCGAACTACTCCACATTTGGAAATTCCTCGCTGGGATCGGTAAACTTCAGCCGAGTACAGACGGACATTTTGGTGTAGTCGGTTCCACACTGCCTGATGCTTTCGGCACCAGATTCGCGACAACCGTCCGTTCCCATCGCGCACCATTCGGGTAGCCTCATTGCATTTTCCCTTTGCTTTTGCATTTCAATGGTCTCGCCTCGATACCCATACATGTTCCAGGATGTTACACAGCCAGGTAAGCAATTCATCCCGACTACGTCACCATTGAAGCGGCTTACCTTCATCGGGCCCAAATTAATCGATCTCAAAGCCCCTGAAGCGCCAGCAGTTGCAGAACTCGTCAATCGATCTAGATTGATACGTGTACACATCATCTTCGGAAGGTCTCGGCCCCGCTGCTGGACCTCGAATTGAACGATCGAGGAGTCCGGCGCCAGATCGCCGTCAACACTCTCTTGAGCAAAATAGCTGCTGCCACTAGCGCTCCACGCGGTGCACCACTCCGGAACAACGGGGGATCCGTCCGGACTTGACGCTAAAAGACATCCGGGGACACACCAGATTTCATTGTCAGTATACTCGTTGTCGGAACTATCGGCTTCTCTTGGCGTCGAGCCTCCTTGATCGGTTGTTTTGAAAGCCGGCCTTGGATCCGGCATTCCCCTGACCCATTCGTAACTCGGTTCTTCAGTTTGGGAGGTCTCAATGGGCGCGACATCAACAGGGGTTGGCTCGGCAGGGGTACATGCTGCCAGAACAAGGATCGATAACGTGGCGACGAAAGCGGGCAACACTATCCAGCTTTTTTCTTGAGGAACATTACCGAGAGCGATAGCTCGGTGATGTGAGGCAACCTGCATCAGTTTTGGCATTTTCCCCTCCTGAGACCAAGCATCGCCGATCACGCAACATTGAAGGTGTTCCCGATCAGGCTTTAAGCTATCCACCTTAGGGCGCTCTCTCAACTGCCCAAATGGCAGTTTCGGCGATCTCCAGCCTGGTGCCGGTGAGGATCCCGAATGACAGGACTGGGGTGACCTTGCCGGATGCCAATTCCCACGATGGAAACCGACCTGGCCCTAATGCGTCATTCGCGCCTGTCCAAAAGTCGGTCGACGAGCTATCGCTGGTCCGAAATTCTTTGGGCAGGTTAGAAGCGAATGTTGAAAGGGTGCTACAATGACGGGCAAATTTGCGATCTTGGTGTTTTGCGGCGTATTTCTTTATTCACAAACGGCTTCCGCTGCCCCCCTCCGAGTAACCCTGGTTCATAAAGCTGCCGACCCGAAGCGAGCAATGCAATCTCAAACCGAGATGAGATGCAGCGATGCGTCGCTTCAATTGACGTGGGCAATCGTGCCTTCAGAGGCAGAAAGGTTTACTTCAGGACGTTTTAATGGGGAATTGTTGGGTGATCAGGAGATGTCAATTTTAAATGAGTTGGTCACGTCGGAGCAGAAGCAGCTGGTAGGCATCAGCCATTTCGCTTGCGGTGAGACTGATGGCGGCCTTCCTTCAATCAAGGCACTCGTTGTTCACAGGTATGATCAACAAGGAGGTCTTCGGATCTCAGACTCCCTCGTTGAGTTCAGTGCGGCGGGTATAGTTGTATTGGAGGCCCTATCCTACACGCCAGTTCAAATGTCCCATTGATCATTGAACAGATTAGTTATCCGCTTGCGTCAGTTTTCGGCGAGTCCCGGCCAGAGTGCGACGGTGCGCTGAACGGCTGCTATGTGGGAGGACTGCGGACGGCCACTTTCTTCTAGTGGTTCAATCGCAATTCCCTGCCTGACCAAGGGCGCTTGAAAAGGTCACCAAGTAACGGTTGGCGAACAGTTTGGAGAGTCCGTCAAGATCGGGTTGCTCGGCAGTGAGTTCAACATTTGGGATGCACGCAGCAAGCCAGTCTGGATCCACAACAATCGTGAAGCTTTTTCCTCCAGCTTTTTCGAGCCCATATGCATGAACCTTCGCTATGTCGTAGTACAGGCGTCCGACGTTGAACTCGTTTGAAAAGTTGGAATGCAGTTCAAAAAACTCTTCGTCCATTAGCAAGTTGCGTTCAAGCTCCTCCTCAAAAGCAGGCCGCTCGCTCGTCCACCCTGCCTTTGCGAATGCCGCAATCATTGCCTCCCGATCTGGACGACCTGGGCTTCCATGGACAGCCACTATGGAGTGCCTGTCCAAAAAAATATGCTCAGCGGCGGGTAGAATATAGTTCGCACAAGACGACATGCACTGGCCGACAACTTCAACATCGAGTTGCCTTCGCGCGACCAGATAAGCCGCGAACACGGCATCGTCGACAGCTCCCCCTCGGGATGTAATGACCAGTCTTTCAGCCTCTTTAGGCGCACCCAACAAGCAATTGACGAGTTGGAGAGTCGTGTTTCCCTTGTACACGATCAGGTCGCCAGCATACTCACAGCTGTAGGCATCCACGTCCGAGTACCCTTGCCGTTGGCCGGCGAGCGGCTGCAAAGCTTCGCGAGATCTTTCAAATGACTGCTCGGCAGTCATCCAACCAGGAGTACTGGCGCAGGCTGAAAGCAGTAAAAACCCTGCCACCGCCTTCAGAAGGCGCGACAGCCTTAGCAGTGTCCGATCTCCTTTGAACATGTGGGTTCAGGCACCTCCGGTATGAGCAGAATATAGTATCGCCGATCGCAAGGACGGTTAGCGGTATTGCCCACCAGGTTTCAAGCCTTTCCCACCTCGCCCTTTTTTATCGGTCCAATGTCGCCTTTTGGCGAACTCCAGCCTAGTTTCGGCCAGGTAGCCGAATGACTGGACTGAGGTGACCCTGCCTGTAGCCAACGGTCACGATCAGAGCCGACCTGGCCCATTCCGGTCGGCCGCGGTGTGGAGCGCGAGCAGCGTCGTCTTACAACTAAACCCTCGCTTACACCAAGCGTTCAGGCTGGCGGCAAAGCCGCAATAACCTCCGAAACCAATACGTCCGGGTCCTTCGAAAAATCCCAGTCATGCGTTTCGCCCAGACGGACAATCACAAGGCGCCGGCTCGGTATAACCGCGGTGAGTTGGCCGAACTGACCGTTCATCAGGAACGCATCTTCTGGAATGGTCGGACGAGGCCGGTCCTCAGGCCGGCTTGAGAGGCTTTGGTTAGC
>JBGSJT010000362.1:0-4549 GCA_041741715.1 Pirellulaceae bacterium
TTTTGGCTGGTTATTGTGTTGGCGAGCCGCACAGAAGGGACGGAACTTAAGGTTCTTAGCACTGGCGCTCAGAGGTTCACTATGCATCGAGCGGGAAATAACTGTCGTGCCTACGTTCGCCAGAACGTAGACTCCCTGCGGTCTGGCGACCGCAGCTACTTTAAAATGTTCCGATCAGGCAGGAAAGCCTGAAGTACTGACCGGCGACACCCCACCCGAAATCGCTGGTTTTACTAGCTATTCTGCTCCTGCCGGTTCAGCCAATTGAGGGAACTTTCCCGTTTATGGCGCGTCCAAGAGTCGACGACGAATTCCACATAGGGAATTCGGAACGGGAATTAAAGACCATCCAACCGCTATAACCCCTAGTTTCGGCAGCATTGGGAAGAAGGATTGCGACACTTGGGCGAGTTATGCCAACTCGCTGAGCGTTGAAATTTGCAACCCACCGGCCCGCAACTATAATCGACCACTAAGTCTTTCAGGGGTCGAATAGCGCCTTGGCTGTTTGGTTTAGCCTCCGATCGCTCGTCAATATAGTGGTTCCACAGGTGGTTGTAGTAACCACCGTTAGTTGCAATTTAGGCGTCCGTATCACGCCGACACCCCGCAATGCTGGGGTGTTTTGTGCTGAAGCTCACCTGCAAGCTTTAAGGGCTGGTTAATGGCCATCCGTAAGAGTCAGTCAGAAATATCAAACCGTCCACACTCCTCTCACGCTAGCGATTTGCGCTCCCAAGCCAAGCGTCGTTTGCGACACATGTTGCTCGAGCAACTGGAGCAGCGACAACTGCTGGCGGTAGGTCCCCAACTGATTGGCATCCAGCCCAACAGTAGTGATCTGCTAGCCAGTGGCGATGTGCGCACTGAGGCACCGCGCGAGTTGGTATTCCGTTTCGATGACTCGCAGGTCATCGACGCGGCGACGCTCGGTGGCATACGCATCACCAGCGCTGGCAATGACGGTACGTTTGGCACCAACACGGCGCAGAGCGACTTCGGTAGCAATGGCGGCGCGAACATTCAGCTCAACGCGGTCGTGCCGGGGCAAGCCTGGAATGTGAGTGTCACTCACGTGGTGATGGCGGCTGGTGCGCCTCCCACGATTGCAGTTACCGGATTCGACATTGCGATCACACTCAACAACAACTCGGGTGGGCCGACCACCGCTTCAGGACTGATTGCGGCCATTAACGGTTCGCCGGCCTTGGCTGGAAAGTTAACCGCGCAGCTCAACGGCGGGCTCGGTACTGCCGCGCTGAGTGTTGCCCCAGCCAGCAGTTATTCACCGATTGCCGTCAATCGCAGCGGCGACACGATCCTGCAACCCGGTGCGGTGTTGGTCGGTCAGAGCCCCAATGAAAACGAAGTTACTTTCCGATTCGCCGAGTCGCTCAAGGATGACAAGTATCGCATCGAGATTTTCGGCTTCGACGATCCGATCGCGGGTGTGGTCGGACTGCGCAACAAGGTGCCCAGTGGGCTTGGCGATTTGTTCAAGCCCAGCACCGCTGGGACTCGTAAGGACACGCTTGATTTCCGTTTGGATTTAGGGCCGCAGGTCACTGCGGTCGTTCCTCAACCGGTGGTCCGCGTGAATAACCAACTGCAGCAGCAGCGCGACACGATCGTGGTCTACTTCGATAACGATAAACTGCTCGTCGAGAACAATTCGGCGGGGCAGCCAACAAGTCGTTCGGTAGAGAACCCAGCCTTCTATCAGTTGATCTTCACCAGCGATACAGTTCGCAACACCGACGACACGACCTTCCTGCCGACCTCGGTGAAATACAATGCGGCGACCAACGCGGCTACGCTAAAGTTTGCCAGCGATCTCAATGATCTCCCCGGCAGCAATGCTGGACCAGCCACTTATCGATTGCGCATCGGAACTCGCGAAACGACACCGGCGGCACCGACGCGCAGTGAAGCAACAGCCAATGCGATTACTGATCTCAACACGGGTGGTGCGGTAAAATTGCGTTTGACTTCGCGACAAGTGGGGGAGGTAGCCAATCCGATTCAAGTCGCTTTTGTCAATTCCGGTAGTGGCACTCCAGTCGTTACCGTGGCTGGTAGTATTGTCACGGTCGATATGGGCCGCAACAATTTGACCGCTCAAGAATTAGTCGATCTGCTCCGCAATTCGAGCGCTTCCTCCAATCTGTTTAGCGTCAGTTTTGAACCGGGGAGCAATCCGGCCACGACGGTGGGGAATACCAACCTCGCTTTCTCACCAGTCAAACTGGTCGGCCTGGGAAGTTCCTTCGATACGGCTACGAACTTAGGAGTGATTGGCTCAGGGACTCAGTCGCTAACCAGTTTGATTTTGTCGTCGGCGATCGATCCACAATCTTTCTTGCTCGATTTGCCTGGTGCTAGCGATGATGCGGCGCATCGCGATTTGGCGCAAAACTTTGTGGGTGGCTTTGAGGATCACGTCGATCCAACCTTCGGTGCCGATGCCGTCGATGGTATCACGACGATTTACTACAACTTCCGGCAGACTTACGCCCAAAGCAATTCGTCGGGGGTCACACTGACCAACGCGATCAACACCGAACAGAAAGCACGTACACGTGAAGTCCTCTCCTTGTGGGCCAATTACATCGGTGTGCAATTTGTGGAAACGGCTGACCTTGGTCTGACCATTGCCGCTGGGCCGGTGAGTGGTATTGCGACGGTCGCTGGAACTACTTTCCAGAACGAAGGGAACTTCGGAGTGCGAATCGACCGCACTTTCCAGAATTCGTTGGTTGTGCTGTCGGCCACCAATAACTTCAACACCGAATACGGTGCCAGCTATACGCGGACCATGGCCGCTGCAGTGGGCATGGCACTGGGCTTACAGCACGCTGGCGATCTCCCTGAGACGACGCTGATGCGGCTGGACCCCACGTTCTTGGCAGGCTCTGGTTCCCTGACGGATCCCAATGCCGGTCAGTTGAATGCCAGCGACGAAAAATACGAACCGATTCTGCCGGGCAATCAAGATATTCTGCACGGCCAATATTTGTATCGTCCCGATGTTTCCGACATCGATCTGTATCGTTTCGAAGTCGACTTTGGAGGGGGCAATCGCGTTGGGATTTTGACCGCTGAAACTTATGCTCAGCGACTGACCAATAGCAGTCAACTCAATACCAATCTGGAATTGTTCCGTCAGAAGCAAGCCTCAGCCACGACGACGTTGGGGGCAAGCGTCCCGTTGTCGTTGCGTTTCGAAGCAGTCCGCTCGGGAGCCCAGGGGAATCAACTGCAGGTCTTCTTCACACAGACCGATCGCGGCAACGCCAGCAAACCAATTGTGCTGGCCTTCCCCAATGCGATCAGCATCGATCTGAATGCGACGGCGGGTTCCGAGAGCACCGTCCAAGACATTATCGATGCGATCAACAATTCGCCAGCGGCCAGCACCCTAGTCAGCGTCAGTCTGGTCGAAGGCTCAGCGGCCACCAAAGTTGGCAACAACGTGCTGACCCAAAATCCAGTTACGCTTTCGGGCGGTGGCATGGAATTGGTCTCGCAAAACGATGACTACTTCAGCCAAGACTCCGTGTTGACCCAATCGCTGACTTCGGGCGTGTACTACATCGGTGTCAGCGCTAGTGGAAATGACAACTACAATGCGTCGGTGGCTGGGACTGGCTTTGGTGGTCAGTCGCAAGGCAACTATGACTTACGCATCACCTTCCGCGCTGCCGTCGACAGCCTGAGTACGATTCAAGATATTGTCGGCTCGGAACCGGGGGGAGTTTCGGTTGGCTTGGACGGAGATAGCGATGGCAATCCAGGTGGGACGTATGATTTCTGGTTCCAAACTCGCCCGTTGAATCGATCCCTGAATTTCAACGCGGGTGCAACATCCGACTTGGAAGGTCGCACCATTACGGTGACGGGTGCTTCGGGGGCTACGCAGACGTTCGAATTCAGTAGCGACGCGGCCATTGGTGCTGGTCGTACGCGAATTGCCTACACGAACAGCAGCACGGCGGGAGATTTGGCCAACGCCTTGGCGGCAGCCATTACCAGTCGTGCCCAGTTGGGTGTGGTGGCGCTAGCCAACGGCGTGCGCGTCGTACTCACCGGCGAACGCTCGATCGTCATCGACCCCTTGATCAAGTTGATCGACGTGTCGGGCAAGACCATCTTCGTAGACAAAGCAGCCGGTCCCAATGCCGATGGTAGCTTGGCTAAGCCGTTCAATAACATCTCAGGCAGTGGCGTCCCCAATGCCTTCTCGTCGACTTTCCCCAGCGACATTGTGCGGATCGTGGGGAACGGTGGCGGCGACAACAACTTGGCGACCGAAGCCGACAACTTTGCCTACGAAATTGGAACTGGCTTACTCCCCGGTTCCGTGTTGGCCGATGGTGCCACCATGGACGTCCCCAAGGGGGTGACCACAATGATCGACGCTGGTGCGGTCTTCAAACTGCGCGGCGCGCGAATCGGTGTCGGCAGCTCGAACCTCAGTATCGATCGCTCGGGTGGCGCGCTGCAAGTCTTGGGTGCACCGCTGCTGGTCGACGCCAATGGCAATGCAATG
>JBGSJT010000363.1:0-30709 GCA_041741715.1 Pirellulaceae bacterium
AGACTACGTTTCCGGGGGTAGGGATTTCTACGTCGAGGGTCCTAATGATGGAATGCAGATTATCCAAACCCAGCGCGGCGTGCATGTGCTTGTTCAAGGTTGGCAGCTCCTTTTCGAGGCGAAAGAGGGTGAGTTCTTAAGGGTTGGAAAATACTTAAAAGCAGAACGAGCTCCGATGGCTAAAGAAGTACCGGGGATCTCGATATCTGGGCAGGGACGCGGGTGCAATCAGACCTCCGGCGAGTTCGAAGTATTGGAGATTGAGTTGATCTCAGGTCAAATTCAGCGACTGGCCGTCAATTTTTCTCAGCGGTGCGAAAAGCGAATGGCTCCGATTGCGGGCATGCTGCGATACAATTCTACCGAACGCTGATTGGCGGTATTCCCGGAGCCCGATTGGCCCATGCAGCCAATACGCGCGTCGAATATGTCTCGTTTCTCCGACGACTAATTCTCCTGCAGATGCACGAATGTTGTACGCGAACCAGCTGGTACCGCTCTGTGCAAAAACACTGCGCCGCTATTTGCCGGATTGGCAGCGATCGATTTGGGATGCTGATGTTGTGGAGCTTTGAGAAAGCGATGTTGGTCAAGCACGCACTGAAGTCGAATCACGGCGCTTCAGCGTGTGACCGGACTGTATGCCGATCGCTGCCACAGCTATGGTTGCAGACCGGGAAAAAGAATAGCCGCGACCAGACTAAGCCGCTTTTCGCGAGTAGCTTTTCAGCAAACCGCCAAGTCGTTCTTTACAGCCAACGTCGCTCATGCGAATGATCTTGCGGGTCGCTTCACATTTCCTGTGAATCAGCGATAGCTTTTGGATCAAGTCGTTGCCCAATCCCTGGTGTGGACGTTCCAAGAATCGCCAGCACATCACCAATCGAGTCTGTCAGCGCTCACTTCCCTCCCCCGTCTGGCTTCAGAATTCAGTGGGGCGTTCGTTCCGATTCATGACACCGAATCGGACTCGGAAAATCGCAAGTCATTGTTCAGAAGAGAGTTATGCGTTTCGAGAAACAGAGAATGGTTATGAAGAGGGTTCGTTCCGGGGGAGGAGCTTGCCCATCCCGTTTTTTGATTGCACGCAGAATGCAGTCTGATGTGCACATAGCAATAGGTTGTCGGCGAACTTAAGTGAAGTTCATTCCTAAAGGGGCTCGGACCATGACGCGAGCCAAAGAGGCCTACAATCTCAGGTCTAACATTCTCAATTCAAACATCAATACTGTATGATCAAGTTGTCTACAGTCGGCTTAGCAAGTCGGCCTTCTTCTGGTTGAACTCGTCTTCGCTCACGATTCCCTTGTCGCGCAATTCGCCAAGGCGTTCGAGAGTCCCAAACACGTCACCTCCGATCGTTGCGTTTCGAAACGCGGTAACTGGAGAACTAACATGAGGCGAAGCAGCGGGTAGCGGTGCTAATTGAACCTTCTGCCCGTCGCGCGAAACTACGGGTAAGCTTGATAGGACGATCGTTCCAAATTGGCTTGAGAACGTAATTGAACTGCCCGATCCCTGCTGCTGTGAAAATCCGCCGATTTGGTGGTTGAGCGTGTCGTACACCCACACTTGGCTTCCGGTTTTAACGGCTAGGCGACTGATTTGCGCAAAATAGGCATAGCGCACATTATTCTGATTTCCGGTTGCAGTAGGTACGCCTAGCTCCGTTGGCCACCAATTCTCATCAGGGTCGGGCACAAATAAGCTTGATCGAACCATCGGAGTGCCGTTGGCTTGGTTTTGTCGTCCGCCACCGCTTTGGCTTTGTGATTGAAAGCTGCCTGATTGAGGTAGTCCAGGTTGATTGGAAAGGATGCTTGAGATGTCCTGACATAATGCGTCAACACGGTTCTTGAGCCCTTGATTAAACATGTCGCCCAGCATCATCATGCCGCCTCGCATCCATTGGCCCGAACCGCCGAATTCGGGATGACTGAACTGCGCCATACTGCCATTGCCGTTGAGAACCGCAAACATCATGTTCGCAACGGCGTCCTGGCTAAAGCCGTGCCGCTGAGAAAGGTCGTTTACGACTTGTTGGCCCTGCGGCGAAAGCTGTCTCATTTTGCTGGTCCTTGATGCCTATTGATAACGTTGTGCAGAGCCCTACAACATATCCGCAAGAGAGGATGTCCATAAGTGTCCCTGGGAGCCAATTTCCTGTGGAAGATATAGCGGGTCCTCATCCCCCACGTGGCGTTCTGGTGCTCTCAGCACCGCAGGCGAATGGATGAACGTATTGGGCGTCCCACGGGATTCGCGGCATGGACAGCGTTCTGGTTCAGCTTAACGCGAAAACTGGACCGGAAAATGTCGGAGAGCAGTTTTTGCAAACGGGAGAGTTAAAGCCCAAACGTCCAGAAGAAAAATCTGCAGAACGCCAAGATTCCGTTCCGGCTGCGTCTCCACTCCAGCAGCACAGCGGCAACTTACCCGTTGCAATTACTACCTAGCCATAACTCTCATTGCACGCGGAGGGAAAATGCAGGCACTTCACCCGGATTTCCCGAAGGTGAGACAAACCACCTGGAGAAGTTGAGTGTCCCCGTACTATCCGTCGAGCATTTCGGCGTATTCCAGTGCCTGCTGCATTCCGTCGCCAACGGAATGATTGTTGTCCTTTGCCTCGACAACGGCGATTGGCATATTGGGTTTGAAGTACAGGATGTAGTCCGCCTTCTTCGCTTCGCCTCGCTTGACAGTCTTCCCGCGCACGATCACCCGGCCACGAGTGAAGAAGGCTTCCTCGCGGATCTGTGTCATCAAATCCCATTTTGCACCGTCGACTCCTGTGATCGCGGGCGTAATGAACTTGCTGCGGATGTCTGCCTCAGTGAGTTGTTTCTTGTCCATCGTGAAGTATCCGAAGATTGCAATTCACCCAACATGAACGACGGGCGCGGCGACCAATTTAATGTTGACTGTCGAGCGTTAGTAGTTCTTAGGTTCGTTTCACGACTCGTTTTCGCTCGATGCCTGCTTCAGAAAGGGACCTGCGAGGTGACCAAACTATGGCTTGGCGCGGAATATGCCGAATATGAAAGCGCGCAAATCGATTACGCTGAGATGAACGATCTGATGAAGCGATTCTTGTCGCGTGATGCGTCGATGCGGCGCACGCAATTCCTTCAGATCCTCGAAAAGCAGGTGAGTGTGTTTGGGTCTCCTCAAGAGTTTTTCTATGATGATGTCAGTCGTGTTCGAGCAACAGGTACGCACTCAGAGGCCTGCATCTATGAACAGAACGTCCGCAACAGCGTGGAGCATCATGTCCGGCAATTTGAGCTGCTAAAACCTACGCTAATTTTAGTTGGCGGCGGCTTAGCATTTGAGAACTTCCGAAGGATTGTTCAACCTCATCTGAGCGCCAAGTCTCTTGCAATAGTGAGAATACGCAACGCAAGCAGGCAGGCACATCGTGGCCCAATCGATTCCTGGATGGATAAATACAGAGAAACAAAACTCGAAATCCCAGAAGAGCAGGGAATCCGGTTCTACCATTTGGCTTGCAGAAGTCACAGAGATCCATTCCAACTGCGAATCTTAACGTAGATCTGCGCGTGCCCTAAGTGTTGATACCCCAATCGAGGAGCGCTTTGCTGGGACCGTACTCCTGAGCTATTGGACGGTGAGTGTTGCAATGGCTGGTTCAATCGCTTAGGGCGTCTGGAGCAACTGACGTCGCTTGGCGGCTTGGAATCGACTGCGATCGGCCTGGTCGCGGCGTTCTTCCTGGCGGTAGATGCGGATGTTCCCTCTCTAAATTAATGAAACATGTCAATAACGACAATTTTAGCTTGACTATAGCGATCCCAACCAACGACCCCCGCTGGAATTGCCGAAAGCTTATGGTGTTCGTGTGTCGTTACGATACATGCGACAACTTGCTCAAGAATCTGATCCGACTCTGAGGGATTTGCGAGCAACAGTTTGATGATGTGTCTGCGAGTGTAAACGTGTTCGTGATTGACCTTGGTGTCGGTCCACGGTTGGTTTTTGGCTAGGTCAATGACGGTCTCCGTACGATATCGCGTCGCGTATTTTCCGTTTGCTTCGGAGATCATCCATTGGACGCTGGAAAGAAATTTATTGCGATGCTGAGGCATAATCTGCGTATCTGTCAAAACGAGCCTCGCAAGTATCTTGGCACTTCTGACGATGGCTTCAGCTTTGCTGGATAGGCAATAAGGCTTCACTAGCTTTGTAGAGTGACGGGCAATTGTGTCCATGCTTAACTTTCATCTCAAACTCAACACGTGCTAGCGGCGACTATTGACCGAAATTGTGTTCGTGCAGCCACTGAATCAACTCTCGATAATCCATTTTCGTGGCATCAGAGGCCTTCCTTGCAAAGGTCTTAGAGCTCGCCAAAACTGAAGCAGAAAAGTCGTTATGGGACGGACATGTGTTACGACAGTTTACCAATCTCTGCCCACTCTCGTCGCTGTTTGCTCCAACTCACCATCCCCGCGATCGGCCTCAGATCCCGCTCCGTAACAGCATCCCGCCCACTCTCAGTCCGTGGAAGGTTCAGCACAGCCTCCTGGATGTCCGGCGCAAGCTGCAGCAAATTCATGATCTGCGTCAGCCGCGCCCGCGACACATGACTCAGTCGCGCCAGCTCAGCTTGATCGGTCACATGGCCATCACGGATTAATTGATCGAGCCGAATCGCCAACGCCATTAGCTTGGTCACACGCGGCAGTCGACCCCGAGGAGTCCGCGTTTGAACCTCCACGATTCTAGGATCACCAGCCACGGTAATGCCAGCCAGCTTGCCCACGTCCGCGTAGTCATGGCGCACGTCGCGTGCCAGTGCGGTTTTTTCTGCGGTTAGGCGTTGTATACCCTCTTCGGTTTGTCGCCGCACTTGGGCCAACGTGTCGCGAATGAGGGCCGGATCGTGGCCAATCCGTTTGATTTGGTCGACCACGAACCGTTCGATCTCCCCAGCCGGTACCGACGGCGCGGGACATTCCCCCCAGACACGCTTTTGCGTCCAGTGACAAACGTAGTAGCGGTAAAGCTTACTGCCCTTCTGCGAGTACGAGTGGCTCATTCCGCAGTCGCACGCCCCGCAGTGCATCAAGCCCCGCAACAGCGCCTCATGTTTATTGCAAGCCGTGCGTCCGCCACTTTTACCGTTCTGCTGGAGCAGCGTCTGGACCTTGTTGAACGAATCGAGGTCCACGGGTACCGATTGGCGATTGAAGCCATGAATCACTCGTGGCGGACACTTTACGACTGGATGATCACCGTCACGCTCCAAGCGAACCATATTTCCGACCTATCGGCATGTGAATCATAAACGCTGGTTAGATAGTACTCACTCTCCGTTGGATAGCGTACAATCGAACAGTTGCTTTCCCAATGGAGGATGAACATGACTAGTCGATTGACGTTAACCACTGTGTTTGCGTTGCTGCTGACCTCCGGTTCGCTGCGGGCTGATGATCTTCGGGAGCGATTGAAAGATGATAATGGAGTTCAGACGGATCTCTGGGTGTACAACGACATTCCATCGGCGATGGCAGAAGCCAAGCGATTGAACAAACCGCTGTTTGTGACGTTTCGTTGCGTTCCCTGCAAGGACTGCGCGGCGTTTGATGCCGACGTGGCGAACGGCAACGATCGAGTTAAGGCATTGGCGAAGGAAAAGTTTGTTTCAGTGCGGCAAGTGGAAATGAAAGGCGTCGATCTGTCATTGTTTCAGTTCGACCACGACCTGAACTGGGCCGGAATGTTTGTCAACGCGGATGGAACTGTTTATGCTCGCTACGGAACGCAAAGCGCTGAGGGTTCTGATGCATATAACTCGATCGATGGCCTGATCAACACGATGAATCGCGTTCTGGAATTGCACGCGGACTACCCGAACAACAAGCAAGAGCTGGCAGGCAAGCGCGGCACGAAACCATCGGGCACGGCATTGGAAATGCGAGGACTCAGAAATCCGGCGAAGTATGCTCAGGAGACGACTCGAAGCAACTGCATTCACTGCCACAATATCCACGACGCCGAACACCAGCACGCGCTGGACACGGGAACATACACGCCAGCAATGCTCTGGAAGTATCCGCTGCCTGACAATATCGGCCTCAAGATTGATCGCAAGAGCGGCATTCAAGTTTCAGGGGTTGTCACGGGTTCGGCGGCGGCAGCATCAGGCATCAAAGTCGGCGAAAACATCATTCGCATGAACGGCCAAAGAATGACGTCCATTGCCGACATGCAGTGGGTACTACATCAACTGCCGAACACCGCTACTCATGTCACGATTGAGTGCGTCACGTCCGGAGTACACGAAGTCGTGTTAATGAACGGATGGAAGGAGCATGATTTTTCGTGGCGTGGCTCAATGTGGAACGCTCCGCCGCGCTTGGAGGTCTGGTTGCCCGAAGTCACAGGTGACGCACTGGCAAAACTCGGCCTGCCGCAAACAGACTCCGCTTTGGAGGTGCGTTGGATCAACAAAGAAGGCCGCGGCGGTCAACAAACGTTCGCTGATGGATTGCGCGAAAAGGACATTGTCATCGCCGTAGCCGACAAACCCATTCGCATGAATTCCCGGCAGTTTCAGTCGCACTTGAAACTGAATTACAAAGTCGGCGAACAACTGCCGCTGACCGTTTTGCGTGACGGTAAGAAGATGGAGCTGCAGCTCAAGTTTGTAGAATAACTGATGGTTTCGCGACCATCAATCTCCCCAGGAAGTCATGCGATCCCTTCTGCAACCAGCCCTCAGCTCATGCAGCGGCAGTCTTTTGTGCGATCGATAAATGGGTTCTATTATGGTTGCAACGATTGATTCCAGACGCGGATTGGTCCGCCTAACGCCCGATAAGTAGCTATGGTGTGCAGCTCCTCGACTCCGATCAGAGAGTTATACCGCCCACCAAACGACAAAACGCCCACACTCGCAAACGTGGGGCGATTGTGGCGTATCGCTGGTACATTAACCTAGGTTCTGACTGCGAACCGTCCACGCTCAGTTTTTACAAACGTGGCCGCATCTAGATCCCCAGCGTATGATACGATACGATAAAATCTTTGGGACTGACGTCCGATCCCGAAATGGTTGTTTCTAGAATGGCTCGAAAGGAGTTTAATCGTGCGCGAGTACTATCATGTTTTTGTATTTCTAGCCAGCTTCGCATCGGCGGTGCACATCGACAACTGCCGTTCAATGGGCCAAAACAACACGTCCAGCCTTGCTACGAAGCAGCAGGATCCCGCGCTGGCGGGCGGAAAGGAACAATACTACGATCTGGGAGGTTTTCACCAGAAAGTGAACACCGATTCACCGGTCGCTCAGGTATGGTTCGATCGAGGACTGGCCATGTGTTTCGCGTTTAACCATGAAGAGGCAGTCCGCTGCTTCAAGAAGGCGTTTCAAGCCGATTCGCAGATGCCCATGGCTCTGTGGGGCATGGCGTACGCTATGGGGCCCAACATGAACAACATGGCAATCGACGCGGAGCAGATGGCGAAAGCGGAATTTGCACTGCAACTTGCCAAACTACATACCAGCAATGCTAGTGACTTTGAGCAGGAACTGATCGAGGCATTGGGCAAGCGGCACTCGATACCGGTCCCACCGGTAGACCAGAGGCTGCCTTTAAATGCTGCATATACCGAAGCACTGCGGAAACTCTATGCCAAGCACCCGGACAATACACTGGCATGTGCGCTGTTTGCTGAATCACTCTTGAACCTGCAGCCATGGGGTCACTGGACCAAAGATGGGCAATTAGCCAAACACACAGAAGAAATTGTTCGGACGCTCGAGAATGGGCTAGAAAAATGGCCCGACCATCCGGCTTTGTGCCACTTTTATATACACACTATGGAGATGTCACCAACTCCAGAAAAAGCGCTGGCGGCGGCAGATCGACTGCGGCATGCCATGCCAGGTGCCGGCCACCTTGTCCATATGCCGTCTCACATCTACGTGCTTACTGGTGATTACGAGCAAACGATCGCTATTAATCAAGAGGCGATCGACGCAGATCGTGCTTTCTTATTGAACGAAGGACCGTTGAATATCTACTCGCTTTATCGGATTCACAACTACCACTTTGTCGTATACGCAGCTCTGTTTGACGGCCAATACAAACTGGCCATCGATACTGCTCGAAAGCTTACCGAACAGGTCCCTGAGGAGATGCTGAAGAGTCAGGTTGATTTCCTGGACGCATTCATGCCAACACCGCTGCATGTGATGGTCAGATTCGGTAGGTGGGAGGAAATTTTGGCAGAACCTAAACCTGCAGACTATTTACCTATGGCTCGGTCGATTTGGCACTATGCCCGGGCAGTTGCTTTTGCTGCTACGGACCGGATCGAGCAGGCTGAAGCTGAGCAACTTGCGTTTCTCAGTACCATGTCCACTGTTCCCGAAACCAGCACGCTATTTAATAACAAAAGCCGAGACATACTGTCGGTGGCTGAAGCGATGATCGAGGGAGAAATCGAGTATCGCAAGGAGAACCTCGACCTCGCTTTTGATCAATTGCATACCGCGATCGAACGGGATGAGGCGCTCAACTACGACGAACCGTGGGGCTGGATGCAGCCCCCTCGTCATGCTTTGGGGGCGTTACTGTTGGAGCAAAAAAGATTTGTTGAAGCTGAAACGGTCTATCGTGAAGATTTGCAGCGACGACCGAAGAACCTATGGTCGCTTCAGGGGTTGGCCGAAAGCCTGACAAAACAGGGGAAAACCGAAGATGCCAACGTAATAAGCGAACAGTTTGCAGTCGCATCCAAGCGATGTGACATACATATTGATCGCTCCTGTTTCTGCAGACTTGAGCAGTTCAATGAAACGAAATAGCATTCGCCTCTAACCGTTGCCAAGGCAGAAGATGATGATACTGACTGGCACCGTATTTGACGCGCCGTTGAGCCGGATCCACACCAGCGAAAAACGCCCACACGCGCAAACGTGGGGCGATTGTGGGGAAGTTCCGTGGACTTTAACCTAGCTTCTTACCGCAAACCGTCCGCGCTCAGTTTTTACAAAACTAGCGTCGTCCCCAGCAGATAGGTCCCTCAGAATGGCGCTGTACAGCGTTGCATGCGGCGTCTTGCCACCGGGGCTGGTCCAGTCGCCCTTGGTCTCCATCACCTCGATCATCTCCTGGGTGTTGAGTGGCTATTCCGATTCCGAGAGAACCTTCAGCGCCGCTCCGACACAGCTCAGTTTCTTATCGCCAACCACCGGCTCAACCTTAGCCTTGCGTGGTTTCTTGAGCACACCTTCTCTGCGGCTTCGGTCTTGACCATCGTCGGTTCCGTGGCCACCACAACTGCTTTGCCATCGCTCGCAGACTTGGCGGTTCGCTTTGGACCTGCAGCTGGCAGCAAGCGTTGGCCGGACTTGATGTGGATCTTCTTGCTGGTCGCAAAGTGGTCGCCTCCCACCGGCCACGTGGCTTCTCTGCCTCGATACGGACCTCAACGCGCTTGCCAGAGACCGTCGCGCCAAATCTTGACTACTGCCTTTTTCATCTTCGTCTCTCCAAAATCATATGTTCTTGCGGGTGGTCAGCAGCGGTCCAGCCGACTCGGGTTGTTGTCCGTGTAAAAGTGAGATGTGCCTGACTTTGTCGCGGCAGCGCGGTCCACGGGTGAGAAAAGATGCGGCGGTCGGCAGGTGGCTTCGCCCAATTTCACCCACCTTCCGGACTTTGGTCTAGTTCATCACGATTATGCACCTTGGAAATTAAGAGTTGCAAAACTCCCACCCGCGCTCATCAGGTTGATAGAGTTCTCCCAGCGCTGGCTAAAAATTTGGGCACCGGTGCAACAGGGCACTTTGAATTTGAGACTATTCACAAATTGAATAATGTCAGGTGCGGAGAGCGGTTTGGCAATTAGGTAACCCTGCGCAAGATCGCAGCCAAGTTCTCTAACCGCCAGAAACTGTTCCGCTGTTTCGATTCCCTCTGCCACGGTCGTTATGCCAAGGTTTTTAGCTAAGACTGCAATTGAATGCACCATAGAAGCTAGCTTTCTGTCGCGGTGAACGCCCATCGTAAAGGACCGGTCAAACTTCAGGATATCGACCGGAAAATTGTGCAGAGAGGCCAGTGACGAATGGCCAGTACCGAAATCGTCGAGGGCGATGCGCGATCCATAGCTCTTGATTGTTTGCAGGATCTTTAGCGCCATCTTGGGCTCGCTCATCAATACTGACTCCGTCAACTCAAACACGATGCTGCTCGGATCAACGCCGGCGTTTTCAATCGTCTGCTGAATACGATATGCCAGGGCCGCATCGCCAAACTGACGCGGCGAGAGGTTGAGACTGAGGCTGTAAGTAAGCGCGGGAGTTAATTGCAGTTCCCACTTGAGAAGCTGGCAACAACCTTCAAATACGGCCCAGTCGCAGATCTCTTGGATCAATCCAGTTTCTTCCGCGATAGGAATGAATTCCGTGGGTGAAATCCAGCCTTCCTGCGCATGATGCCAGCGCATTAAAGCCTCAACGCTTGTTAACTGGCCCGTTTGCAGGCAAATAATTGGCTGGTAGAGGAGTTGCAGTTCTGAACGCTCAATGGCTTGAGCCAGCCCAGCCTCAAGTCGTTGGCGTCGTTGCACTTGATCACGCATTGGTGTATCGAAAACCATATAGCAGCCGCGACCAGCGCGTTTCGCTTCGTACATCGCAAGGTCTGCGTCTCGGACCAAGGCGTTAGCATCCGTGTAATGTCCTCGATTCGTCGCCACGCCAATACTGGCTGTCGAGCAGATCTTCGTGTCGCCTCCCAAGAAATATGGCTCTTCCAAAATTGCTGAGAGCTGTTCAACGACTTTCAGGACCTCTTCCTCAACATGTTCCTTAATCACCACGACGAACTCGTCACCGCCAAATCTCGCAGCCAAATCTTCACTAAACTCAACGCGCGCACTGGAACGCATATAGATGAAGTCGCGCAAGCGTTGCCCGATTCCCATCAACAGTTGGTCGCCTACTTCGTGACCCAAGCTATCGTTGACGATTTTGAATCGATCAAAATCGAGAAACAGAATCGTCAAATTGCGTTCATGCGTTTGTTCACTACCCAACCGCACTTGCAAATCCGACAGCAGTGCATGGCGGTTCAAAAGTCCAGCTAGTCGGTCGTTTCGAGCAAGTTGCTGAAGCTGAGCTTTAGATGATGTTAGATCGGCAATCAGTTTGCATTGCGATGCGCTTTTCTGGACTTCTTCCAGTCTTCTTAACAACAGCAGACTGATACAAACGAGCGAGACCAACGGCAGTTGCGCGTCAGCAAACAGCAAGCAAATCGGCAGCAAGAGTGCCGTAAGCACTTCGGTCGAGATTAGTCGGGACAACCGGTACATAATCGCCTACAGGGTTAATTCACCTTTTCCATCAAGGGCGATCCGCCCAGTGTGATTTCAACGTTTCTACAAACATAGGTTATGACACTGCCGCCACGGTCGATATTCTTTGCGAATGGTCCTTTTACGGGCAGACGCAAATCCTGATGCGTCGGACGACGCCGGCTTTAACACATGTCCCAAACCAGTCTGACCATGAACCAGAGTAGCCAAATCGTTAAAAAGCCTACCACCACACTTAGCGGGTCGAGGCGTAGAGGAGCCGCGGCAGTTGAGTTTGCAATAGCACCATTATTGATTCTGCTGATATTGGGGATTATCGAGTTCGGACGAATGGTGATGGTGCAGTAAATTCTCGCACGTGTTCTCCATACGATTTACCTGGTATCACCGGATAACCTACCAAGCAAGTTGCAGGATCGCATTGTACGCCCAGCGGTCCTTTTGCTTCATTCGCAGCTTGAGTAGCTTGGCGGCAAACTCAGCGTCCTTGGCTCGCTGCGGTACATCAGCCGAGTCAGTTCCGTAGTACATGTGCATCGAACAGATTGTGAATTTGAACCAGCCAGCTCGAAACCCCGCCAAAAAGGGAGACCTGGAGAACGCCTCATCCGATTCAAGTAGGCCGTTGACCTTTTTTGCTTCTGGAACCAGCTCACCAGCAAGCCCACCGAATGAGAGTTTTCGGCTGTCATAGATGAATGCAGTTCGCTCGTTATTGCCAGAGCGCCCAATGGTCACGTCTGAAACAAGGTACTTCCACCAGCCACCGGGAATTCTCATGAGCTGATCGAGGTGGTCGAGGTCACTACGAACTTCCTGAACGGCAATAAGATCGAAACGCGACATGATTTCTGCGATGTAGACCAAGCTCTCCAGCTCCCGGCCATTCGACTTTGTGCCACCGAACTCGCGAATGTTCCAAGAAGCGAGCAATAGAGTGCTGTCGAGCGTCTTGTTGGAAATCTCCGATTCCAGGGCATCTCGCAACCGCAAGCACCCGTCAATTGTTCTTTTCCCTACTTGGGTTGTACCATCGATGGCTTGGTAGAATGGCATGATGGCTAGCCTGTTCCGTTGAAGCTCTTGATCGGTACTGATCTCTACAACTCTTCGCTTTACGTCGCCGTAGTCGAACCCTCGTCCCAGTAGCTGATCCCAAAGTGCGTGCATATTCCGGGCTTGCTTGGTTTCGATTGAATTGGCTCCTCGATCACCCTCAGGGAACGCTTCACCGTAGAGAGAACCAGCATGGCATGGCTGATGAGAGTCGCCAACCAAGTGCCCAATCCAACAAAGCGCAATTGCCTTGTCCGAGTCGCTCGCATCACTGAACATGACTTTCCGACACAGATCCAAGGCTTGCTCGATATGAAGCTCCTGAGTTTCAAGGGCAGCCCCACTTGGCAACGGCCCTGGAAACTCTGGAACTGACAATTCCGACCGGTCGCCAGCAACAATTGAGGCACCAAGTTGGTAGTGCCAAGTGGGCCTATTGAATTTGTCGTAGCTGCGGGCGACGTCAGGCCAATAGCATGCACGTCCAGCAAGCCACAGCGGTAAAGCCTGCACTCCAACAATAGAGTAATAAAAAGACCTCAGTGCCAGGATGACACTGAGGTTGTAGAGGTTTAGCTCAGACTGAAAATGTCTAGCTCAGGCTTTACTTATCTTTGTCTTTTTTATTGTCTTTATCTTTGTTTCCGCGACCATTACCCTTGTTACCCGCACTGGCTTTGGGAGCCGACCCGCTGCCTGCATTGGGTGCTGGCGAGGATGGTGGATTTACCGGAGCCGCTGCTTGCTTCGCTGGTCCACGTTCCTTGGGTGAGCCGTCCCGCGATTTGCCCGCTGGCTGTGAAGCTGATGGCTGAGGGGAGGCTGGCTGTACAGCCGATGGTTGAGCGGAAGACTGGGATTTCGGCAGCTCAGGCACACCTCGGCCGGTCTCCCGCCGTGGCGCCGCAGGCCAGTTTTCCGGGCGAGCTGGACGCATCTGCTGAGCAGCTCCACTATTGCCTAGAGCTCCTCTATTTCTCTGCGTTCCAGCTTCCCCGTTGGGAGTTGTCCCTGGGGTTGAACCCGGCAGCGGATTCCGCGGCGAAGTGGCCCCGCGATCGGCCGCACTCGTGCGAGGTTCATTGTTCTTGAGCTTTTCAGTAGCGGAATCGCCTGGCGTCCGGCCACGATTGGGCTGTTGCGGATCATTGGGCTTTAGCGGATCGCTGGACCCAGGAGCCGAATTGGGAAGTGGTGGCGTCTGCGAATTGTTCTTGCGTTTTCCGCGTTCCCCTAAATTCCCGCGTTCTCCTAGATTTGGAACGGGACGGTTTGGTTCGGCAACGTTCGGAGTGTCGACGTTCGGAGTATTGTTACCTGGTTCGTCTGGGCGCTGCTTATTGCGATTCGGCAAAGTTGAGCCTGGATTGTTACCGTCATTGGTCTGCGGACGCGTTGCATTGGGATTCGAGCGTCTGCGGGAATTGTTGGCCGGATCTTGCGTCGTAGTGTCGCTGGGATCGGTTGCATTTCTGGGGTCGGTGTCCCGCCCTAGCCCTGGTCGACGCGGCTTATCCTCATGGCGGTTTCCGCGTTCCGGGCCGAGCGATGGTAATGCGTCGCGACCGTTCTGTAGGGTTTCAGCGACACCTTCGCGGGGCAATGCGTCGCGACCTGGCTGCAAAGTGTCCGCAATACCGTCGCGGGCGTCACGCGGGGTCTTGCTATCTTGGGTAGAACTATCGGTAGCAACTTGGTCATTGCGGCCTCGATTTTCTCCTGGTCGGCGATGCTCACCCAGCAGGCCACGCCCCGATGAATCGGCGCTGTTTCCCCGCTGACCGTCGACATTCACGTCAGCCTTGGAATCGGCGGAGGCATTTGCTTCCAAGCTCTGCTGACGCGCTTCGGCTAGTGACACACGGGCATTGGCGTTTGCATTTGCATTGGCGTTAGCATTTGCGTTAGCGTCTGCATTTTGGTTGCCTTCGACCTGCAAGCGTTGATTCCCCAACTCAAGTAGTGGTGCGGTAGCGCGCACAATACTATCGATGTCTCCTTGATTCAGCTGCTGAAAGTTAATGTTCGTATCATTCGTTGAGACCAAACTATCCAGCGAATCTCCCAGATTGGCGAGTCGCAAAATCGTTTGATCCAAGTTGGCGCTGCCGCTAGCTTTAAAAAAATTGCGTTGCGCGGCGATGGTTGCGGCTGGCCGAAAGCGATCGTTTTGCGCAAATACTTGATGTTGATTGACGATCCAGCTGAGCACATTGACATTGTTACCTGCCTGACCACGGACGCTGTAATTTGTGTAGAACGGGTCATAGGAACGCTGCCCTTGGTAATAGGTTGACCAGGGTTGGTAGTTGCTGGTGTACGTCGGACCGTAATAGTCGCCGAAATAATATTGTCCGTAATTTGGTCTTACGAACAAATGCACGAACAGTCCCAGCCCTGTTTCAACGACGTATTGTGGCCGATAGGAATACTTTGCGTTTCGATAGACGGGTTGTTGATAATAGACTGGTGTAAATACGACGCCGCGATAAGGGATATCGTAATCCCAGTACCCTGCTTGATAAACACAGCCGCGGGGAGTCCACACATAGTGGGCGGGGTTCCACACCCAGTTATCTTGGTTAACCGCCCAATAGCCCGGTTGCCACTGATAATCATTACCGCTGTAAACCCAGTGTCCCGGAATATAGAAATAGGTTTCGCTCGGGGCAGGTGAGCTGGGGCCTTCTTCCAGTGAATTTGGCGGTGGAGGCAGGTATTCGAGCTCGGCAACTTGAGTGCTAACCCAAAAGCCACTGACGAATTGGTGCCCGCCGGAAGTTTGACTCCAATAACCGGGCACCCATTGATGATCGGGCGGCACGTCCCGCCACACGCCGCTGATCCAAATAAAATCGGATCGATCTTCATCCCACGCCCAATAACCGGGAATCCAAGCTACGTTTTCTCCATCGGGGCGATAGTCGGGGGGGATTTCGTTGATAGCTTCCGGTGGTTGCTGACGGACTACTGGACTAGGCCGAGGATCCGCTTCGTAGGGCTCTGCGAAAGCCGCATGTAAAGGGCCACGCGTAAGGTACTCCACTGCTTCGACCTGCGCGACTTCCCCACCGACAGGTCCATTAACGCTCACAGTTGGACGATCTTCGAACAATTGAGTTGGCCTGGGAGCAGTCTGTCCCATGAGGGTTGTGCCCAGCAAGCTTAGACCGCCAAGCGATCCCAACAATAACTTAGAACGTCTAAAAACCGAGGTGCGAAGCTTACGTTTCACGATGTGAATTCCTTTGGAGAACGACGATACGGATTGCGCACCGTCTACAGGTGCGCTAACTCTAGATCAAATGCAATTTACGTACCGAGCAAAAGGACCATCCCTTATAACATGCAATAACTTTACCCTCCCGCGGGCTGAATATTGCCGCAGTAGTCAACTCATTCGTGGGAGGGTCGGTAAGCGAGTCCTACGAGCTTTCCGGGGAGGGCGACCCCTATTTATCCTCCGCCCTGTGCAAAAACTGCGCTCCGACAACGTCCGAATTAGAAGCGATCGGTTTTGAGTATTCGCATTACGGCTATGGGGAAAAGGGTGCTCGCCGGAAGGTTGTCCTTTGGAGTCAGGCTCCCTGGACCAGCGTCGAGGTCATTGGCGAGCCAACGCTTCCGGGCGGCCGATTTGTTGCGGCGACGACAACAACGCTATTGGGAGAGATTCGTTTCATCGGAGTCTGCATTCCATGGAAGGATGCTCACGTTCGCACGGGGCGAAAGGACCGAGCTGCTTGGGATGACCATTCGCACTACCCGAATGGTCTGCAATCCGTCCTTTGCAACACTCCGATGGATCGTCGGATTCTCTTCGGGGATTTCAACCAAACGATTCCCAGAAAACGTGCTCCACTTGACTTGTTCACACGCTTAGCCGCGAGATTGTCAAACTCGGCAGCAACTCTATGGCTCGATCAAAAGCGGACCTGTCATTGAGAACTAACTCTGGAAAGATCTCATCAATGCTATTGAGCTGCTTCAATCCAGCCGCTCGATTAAGAAGCGCGAACGCATTTTCACCAATATCGAAGAACTTACGTACACGTTCTAGATAGGATCGCTTGCTGTAAAAGAATCGTAAACCAGCAGTTTTTCGGCCCATTTTCAGAAGATCGCGAACGCCGTCGTCGTTAAGCATGCGAAGCCACTTCTCAAAGGTATGATCGTGGGCGAGTGAGAATACCCAGCGTCGCTTGAGATCATCAGCGGAGTTGCCGGTCCCTTCAGTCCAGAACAGCGCTGCCAACCTAAGGACTTGTTCGCCGCCGATAGCGGACTATCCGATCGTCGTACTTTTTGCGATTGCCAATCCAACTCCAACGCTACCTGGAATATCTCCTGCAAAAGCGCCCCAACACGCATTTGCTCGTCCGCGAGGCCAGACTTGAGAAAGCCGCGTACGTCCTTTTCGCTTCGAACTCGCGCCTGAATGACACGTTCGGATTCCTGTACCAATCGTGAAACCAATTGCCGAAGTTCAGCTTTCTGTTTCCTGGCAAGTGCTCGATCCGTGTTGTCGTTTTCGAGAATTGCCCGCAATCGCGTTTTCATCTCTTGAAGCTCAGATGATTTCACCAATTGAGCGTAAAAGCTCTCGAAGACTTGACCCTCAACCGTTTGGACCAATTGCGCGTGCCCATCAAGTAGTTCATCGACAATCTCACCACGGTTCTGATTCTCGCTAATGATTCTTTGGCGGAGGATGCGATCCGCGTCGCGATAGGAATCTTCAACTCGCCGAAAATCAACTGGTAGGCTTATCGCTAGTTGATACACCTCGCGGATTCCGTCTTCCGCTTTCGAACCATCAAGAACTTCAAAATTTCCCGCCTGAACAGCCTTCAATTCTTGATTTAGCAACTCAATGCGAAGCGGCAGTCTGCGCTACAACACGAAGGAATCAATGGGAAGCAACAAGCGAATCTAGGAACTTATAGAATTCTTGTGTCGCAGGGTCGTCGGAGTTGCCAAGATCGTTGTTCAGACGACTGTGATTGCTGTCACCCTTGCCGTACGCGCGGGCTGGAACGTCCGCTGCTATTAAGACGCTCTGCAAACGATTTGCCTGAGCTTGTGTGTCCGGGTTGCCAGAGAAGTGCAGAAGCAGGAACGGGGGTATATTCTTGCCCTTGGCGACGTGCGTCACGGCTGAAAAGTCAACGTGTTTCTTCGGGTCGTTACCGAATTTCTGCCGATGACCGAAGGTATACATTTCGCCGCCGTACAGCGTTTGCCGAAATTCCGCGGTCGCAATTATTTTGGGTATATCGTGAGTATCGCCATCCACTGGGATGCATCCTTTGAGAACATCCAGTGAAACCCCTTGGTTTTTCAAATAGCGATCGTCGATGCAAAGCAAAGCAGCCAACTGAGCACCGGCCGAATGCCCGCCCACAAAAATTCGTTGTGGATCGCCGCCGTAATTGGCAATGTTCTTGTGCACCCAGCCAAGTGACGCAGCGACATCGCCAATCAGCTCTTCCATCGTTACCTCTGGAAGCAGCCGATAATTCGTCGAAACAAACACAAATCCTCGCTCGGTCAACACCTTGGGCTTAAGTGCAACATCGCTCTTGTCGCCCGCCTGCCATCCACCGCCGTGAATCCAAAACATGACAGGCAAAATTTTCTCGGTCTGCACTGCGGTAGTGTAGATATCGAGGACATGACGTTGGTGACTATTCTCGATGTAAGGAATGTCCGAAGTAACCTGCTGAGCCATGGCTGCGTTGCAGGTGATTAACAGCGAGAAGACGAGGACGAGGGCGAAGAAAGTGTGTTTCATGACAATAATCCTCGGTGAGGCAAAATACTTAGGGACTTCAATCAAGTCTACTATTTCGCCGAATCTGGCAGCCCCAGGCAATGCAGATGTTTTTCGCCACGAAGGAACAAACGATTGGCGACGGCGATTGGCGAGCCGATCACAGGTTCCTGCATGTCGTTCACTGTGAGTAATTTGAATTGACAGTCCGCGATCGACGCGACAAACACCACGCCGTCTTCACGTGGTGCGTAGAGTTTGCCGTCTGCAATCAATGGCGATGAGTAAAAATTGCTGCGATTCTTGGGGAACGCATCGCTCCAAACCGTCTGGCCTGTTTGCGGGTCGATACACTCGACTTCGCCACGATCGCGGACGAAGTACACGCGGTCGCGGTACACAGCCGGTGTCGGAACAAAGGCGCCAATGTCGTCGCGCAGCCAAACGTGATTTGTCTCGGTCACGTCGCCACTGCCCGTCAATCGAATGCCGTAAGTCCTAGGGATGCCCCGGTCGTTTCGTCCGTAGCAGATCACGGCTGTGTTGCCGACAATGACGGGGGTGACGATCGCAGGCCAAAGCTCCTTGCGTTCAGGGTTAAAGTTGCCACAACTCCATACCAACTTACCTTCGGCTGCATTGTGAATCGTCAAATGCTCGCCGCCCCACACCAACAACGATTCGTTGCCGTCATGCTGGATTACCAGCGGCGTCGTATAGCCATTGTCACATTCTCTAGGCACGTCGTAGTTGCGGGCCACTTTCCAGGCGAGCTCACCCGTCGATTTATCAAACGCCGCCAGCCACGACTCTCCATTGTGCATGCGAGCCATGACCACGTGCTTGGTGGTCAGCACGGGCGAAGTGCCGTGGTCCCAAAACAACGTGTCTTTGCCAAAGCGCTCAACAAGATTGGTACTCCACCGAACAGCGCCATCCAAGCCGACAGCAGCCAAGGTACCGCTCTTGAAGTAGATGAACACAGCTTCGCCATCCGTGACCGGTGACGCGTTACTGCCAGAACCATTGCGATGTTTGCCGGCTACTTCAACGCCAAACTTCGTTGTCCAAAGTAGCTTGCCATTCCAGTCGTAAGCCAGGATCGCGTCCTTGCCATCGACGGGCGCTGATAGGTAGATGACTTTCTCTCGAACGATCGGTGTTGAGCAGCCCTTGCCCGGGAGGTCGGCCCACCATCGTCTACTTGCATCGCTCAAGTCAGCGGGATAGTTGCCGGATTCCGCTGCACCGTTGGCATTGGGGCCACGCCAATTGGGCCACTCGGCACGAACGTTGATTGATCCAAAACAGTGCAACGAAGCGATTACGAAGAGAACGCAAATGAAAATTCTATTAGGCATGTTCTTGCTGTCCGTAAGTGTGATTGTCGTGTTTTCGCTCCGCGACACCACGACAAGTTGCAAAGCTAATCGCGCACATCCTGTGTTAAAGCCGTATTTACGCAAATGCAACTGTCGACTTAGTTTACCCGAAAGAGTTGCTTGTTTACAGTTCCCATCCGGCTCGCATGGGATCTGCGATGCATGCTGCAGCTTGGGCAATCGGTTCATTCCGTCAGTTGGTCGCGGTGCGTCGCAGCAGCATGACCAGTGGTACAACCGCCCCACCCAGACGGGATCCATTGTCAAATATCTCGGCGAAGGTTTTCACATCAACTGGCTGCCCAACGCCAATGTGCACTTAGCGGAAATCAACGCTGACTGCTTGCCGTTCCAATTATAGACCAATCCCGGGAACCGGCCGCCACTGCGTGTTGAGGCGTGTCCGAGTGTCTGACAGTTTGTCGAGCGCTGAGTGTCGTACCACGAATCTGTATCCGGTCTTGTCGTCAAACTGAACATCAAGGGAAACAATGCCCTTCTTGGAAATCTCAATGAAAGTACCACGTGGTATCAACCCCATCCGAAAGTATCGCGTGAATCGCTCGCGTATCATTTTATCGTAACGTTGCTTCGTGGCGAGATCGATGCATTAATCCCTTAAATCGCCGAATTATGATGTTATTGACGAAACAATCTCGGACTTGTCGATACGGTAGGCGTTGTGTCCATAATTCTGCTCGGCTTCACGATTCGCCACAACTATTGCTTTCGCTAGCGATACAAAGTAATACCATCGATATACTGAAACCGACAATGCTGTCGCACTTGCGGTCAATGTCACAATTAGAAACATTGTCCGAATTCCAAACAGTTTTGATATGCGAAATTACATCCGTGCTCTCCTTAGCGTTACGAACGAAATCACGCAGTCGCCGGGCATGATCTCAATTAGCAAAACACGAGAAAGGATACGGGGTCACTGCCTTTTATCGGGGAGGTTGATGACGGCCCCGCAGGAGGGCGCTCTTTCGAGACGACCGCGCAGTTGATTCTGCTAGTGAATGATGCTGTTCGCGGTCGCAAATTGTTAACGCTTCGGATTCTGGAAGCGGCGTGCGGTCGAGCTGTTTAGCGAGTGATGATGACCGAGACGCAATCAGGCTGTCGGTCGGGGTTTTGGAAGACGCGCTAAACACGAGCGGTCATGGATGCCGCGAGCGTTGATGGCGCGGTGGTTGGATGTCATTTTCCCAAGAACGCAAATCAATTTCTGCGATCGCTGTGAATCCATCCCGAGTTGGCATTCCGCACCAGCGAGAAATTAGCAAACCCCTCAAAGGTTCTGTTAACCACTTTTCCGAAATTGAACGGTCAGGTCGGTGTCACCCAAGCGGACTCGGAATTTCATAAGTGCTTTGGAAATACGCATTTTCGCGAGAGCGCTCTCACTTTTTTTCTGTAAACCGGCATTGCCCCGGGAGCCTTACCCAACCTCGGAATTTCCGAGACACGCTAGTTAACACAGAAGCCGAGAGCATTTAGCCTCGGCTTTTGTCGCTATTTTCACAGGGTTTTTGCATTTCGCAGTCGGCTCCCAAAAAGTGAGAGCGCCCGCCCAAACCCAAAAATCGCATTTCCGATTCCCGGCCGCTACCGAACCGGTCGTAACTCTCACATTCTCTGTTTAACAAGACCCGCTGGTTAACTCAAACGGGGTGGTAATTCCCAATTTCGGAGCCTGCGTGCAAGGCGAAAATGCCAGCCGTTAACTGGCTATGATACCAGACGAATTGTTGGCTTGGTGCGTCTCCTAACTCCCACATCATCTGTCTTGGGCAGGCACGCTAGGCGATGTAGGAGGGGATCCTGATCGTTTTGTTATTTCAGCTTTCGACCGATAAACTGTACAACCGACGCTTGGCCCGTGTGGTGCTTTCCCTCGTACACCTCCCGTTCAACCTCATGTAGAATAATCGGTACAAGTTGTCGAAACTCGCGCTCAACCTTGGAAACTGTCATCAGCATATCAGCGTCTTTTGGGCCACCGGTAGTTCGGCTTAGTTGATTCTCAGAGTACGCCTCCAGTAAAAGCAGTCCATTTGGCAGGAGGCATTCTTCAATCAACGGATAGAGCCGGTTTCTGATTCTAGACGGAAGATGTGCTGAGATGGATATCACGGACCCATAAAAGTTTGTTGCCGGATGATATGTCGCGAGATCGGCGACCTCGGTCTGAATATTGACGCCGCGTAAATTGGCCAGCCTACACGCTTTCGCTAGCCCAACCGAAGAACCGTCAACACCGTGCACCTGTAAGCCTAGCGATGACAAGAAGACAGCATTCCGTCCTTCGCCTTCGGCCAGCGATAGTACAGGCCCAGCGAGCTTGGACGCATGTTCGGCAAGAAACGCATTCGGTTCCGTACCGTAGATGAATTCTTCGTCCAAGTATCGATCATTCCAGTCAATGTCGCTCAATTGGCAGCTCTCCCTGATTATTTGCCAATGCACCATAAATGCTCGTGGGTACGGATGAGTAGTTGGCCGTGACTGGCCGCGATGGACGAATTCGAAGGCTCATCGAGCGAATTATGAGCCACTAGTTCGAATTCGGGACTTGCGCGAAAGACAAAGCAATCTCCTCCTTGAGAAATCGTGTAACACAATCCATCTGCCAGCATGACGGAAGACCAGTTCGTTCCCTTGCTACCAGCCAGACGTTTCTGCCATACTAGTTTGCCGCTTGCCAATTCGAAGCACTCAGCAATTCCCGGATCATTGTGAATGTAGATATGTCCGTCGTGAATTACACCGGAACCGATGCGTTGTTTCGTTTTCGGGTGTCGCCACAGTCGGTTCGATTGTGTCAGGTCGCCACGATCTGTTGAATCGGCAGTGATGGCCATCGCCATGCCACTGTAGCCCCCCATCGCCACGACGATATTCGCTGATATCAGCGGCGATGTATAGACTAGTGCATTGATACCGTTGCTGGTCCAAAGTTCTCGACCGGTTAGCGGGTCCATGCCGCAGATGCGAAAGGGAAAACTAGTCACCAATTCGCTGCGACCGTCGACGGTGCGAAAAACAGGCGTACTCCATGAGCCGTAGAAATCAGCACTTGAGAATGGGGCCTCTATGGTCCCATCGGTGTTTATGGGCTCGTCATGCTGCCATACGGTTGCTCCGGTTTTGCGATCAACGGCAATTAGAAATGATCGTTCCCCCGGACCAAAATTTAGATAGCAGTATTCACCATGAATGGCCGGTGAAGAGCCATATCCCCAAATATGTTTTTGGACTCCAAGGTCGCGTTTCCAGACCTCATTGCCGTCCATGTCGAAACAAAACAGTCCAGCTGATCCAAACCAAACGATTACACGCTCGCCATCGGTTACCGGGGATGATGAACACAACGGATTCGTCTTATGCGTCGGATCGAGCTCGCTCCACTGTGTTCCCGCTTCCCAAAGGAGTTTTCCGTTGGTGCGATCAAAGCAAATTAAGGTTCGGCGGTTCTGGGCTGCGATCGCCTGTGTCACGAAAATTCGATCACCCCAGACGACTGGCGTTGAATTGCCTGGTTCGGGTAAGGCAACTTTCCAAGCGATGTTTTCTGTCGAGCTCCAGTGTGTCGGAAGTCCTCGTTCATCGCTGCTACCGTCACCCTGTGGCCCGCGCCACTGCGGCCAATCACCAACCGCACCACCGGACAATTGCACGATCAAGAGAGCACTGAGAAGTAGTGGCTGGCACGAATAAGCGAGCATCTTAATGACTCCAGAGAAACCAGGAAGTGAGGCGAATCTTGCCAGTGTTCGACGAGATGGTCAACCAATGTCTTTTCGGGCAGTCCAATGAACACAGGCGATCAGCCGGTTCCATTGGGCTTTTAGCAAGCTCGCTAGGCCGACCACTGGGTTACATGTCCGCTCGACGTTTACTTATGCCGGGCACTCCTCCAGGCGTTGGCAATTCCAATTCTATCCGACCAGCAGTGGGCGTGGCAAATGGATGTAGCCACAACTGTGGGTGTAGTTGCGTACTCTGTGGCTCGTGTTACGTCGGTCAAACCGAGCAGAGTGTCCACAGACAGTGTTTGTACGATTCTACCCGACCTACGGTGGACGTGGTTAATGGATCCAGGTCGGAGTTTGCACCCGCGGCGCATTCTACGGGAGCGCGATCGATCCATCTGGTGACGGCAATCTAACCAATGATCCCCCCACAACATGGAAGTCGACTGATCGCGACGGACTACAACATTTTGATGGAACTGCTGCGATAGAACTGGGCAGTGGAAATACTGGCACCATTGGGGTCTACCGATTCGATCCGAAGGATAAGAAACGCGCAAGTCTTGCGGACACCTTGCTTTACTACCTCGATTTTGGCCACGAGTACACGTTGTCTTTGGATGGAACCAGTTTCACGACATTTGTCGCAGGTGAACCGGCGGATGGTCAGACTTTCTCGCTTGATCGCAACAGGGACGGAAAGATCAGTCGAAGGTTCGAAATCATTGCATTGGGCAAGCCCTTCAATTTCACCGGTTCGACATACGTTTTGTCCGGTCGTGGCGGCAAATTGGTATTGGACGTAAGTGAAGAAGAAGTCTCACAGTTGCCATTGCCACCCAACCTAAACGTGGGTGAGCAGGCCTTGACTTTTACTGCAACGACGCTCGCCGGTGACAAGATCGATTTCCCGTCGGCTTATGCGGGGAAGATTGTGATGCTTGATTTCTGGGCGACATGGTGCGGCCCATGCATTGCTGAGATTCCCAACATGAAGCGAGCCTACTCCGATTGGCACCATAGCGGGTTTGAAATCATTGGAATAAGTCTCGATGGAAAAGGTGACGAAAAGAAAGTTCGTGAGTTTTTAGCGGAAAACGAGATGCCATGGGACCAAGTCTTTGAGGGAGGCGGTTGGAACATCAGCCTAGGTAGAATGCATGACGTTAGTGCGATCCCGTTTGTGTTGCTAGTTGATGGGGACACCGGTAGCGTTCTCGCCACGGTAAGTCAATTGCGCGGTCCGACGCTCACGAAGACGATCGGACGTTTGTTGCGCGAGAAACGCGGCGAAGTGGCACCCAACACTGATGATGAATGGGCGAAGCTAGAATCCGAATGGCTGGCGGCTTCTGACGGTTCTCCACAATCGGCCATGGAGGCCCTCAGCTATTTTGCTGGCCAACAGCGATGGATTAACGCTGCTAGCTTTGCCAAGCAAGCATGGGAAGCTTCAAAGCACGATCCGAATGTTGGACTATTCGCCGCGCCCGTTCTAGTGTTGGCTGGTGACGTGGCCGCCTACCGCAATTTGTGCGGCGAGTTGATTCTCAAATCGAAGGACGTGACTGATTCAAGAACTGCGACCTACATCTGCAAGACATGTGCGTTGATGCCCGATTCTGTCGATGTGTCGAAACTTCCGACGTCTGCATTCATTGACGAACTAGAAAAGGGTCAGACGCCGAGAGAATATTCAGCGTTTCGTTGGGGACTTCGTGCACTTCTCTCTTACCGCGAGGGCGACGTTAATGCGGCAAAGACCTCGATCGAGAACGCGAAAAAATTCCCGATGACGACTCTTGCGGCAGCGCAAGACGCCGCGGTTCGAGCGTTGATTGAGAGGCGACTTGGTCATGTTGAGGCGGCGCGTGACGCTCAAAATATAGCAGTAAAATTGATCGACGAATTACAACAAGACGAGGCGAGCAAATTGAACCGTGACCTATGGATCGCAAGAGTGTTGCTACGCGAGGCCCAGAAGCTGCCCTAACTCCGAGCATTAAGACACCTGTCGGTAACTGAATCTGCGCAAATCCAAACCCCAGCTTAACGCCAACCACCGCCCTGTGCAAAAACTGCGCTCCGACTTTTTTGGGGATCGAAGCGGTCGGTTTTGCGCAGTCGCGTTGGCTAAGCTTCGAGCAGAAATGTGCTTTGGAAACAAACTTGTGTATCGCAAAGCGAGCTCAGCGCAGGAGCTGATGTCTGACAGCTTAGAATTGAGGACCTGAAACGCAGCTGACCGGTTACGAGGCTAAGCTGCCTTTCGCGAGTAGCTCTTGAGTAATCCCCCAAGTCGCTCTTTGCAGCGAATGTCGCCCAAGCGAATGGTCTTGACTGTGGGTTCAGATGTTTTTTGCTGCGTTGGGAATGGCTTTTGAATCAATTCGTTGTCTAGTCCCTGATGCGGCCTTTCACTCAGATAATGCTCGACGTATTCCGCGCAAATCACATCCATGTGCTGGCGGCCAAATACCACAAAATGGTCCAATGCTTCCTGCTTAATACTTTGAACGAAACGCTCAACAAACGCTACCGTATTTGGCGAGCGAAAAGCCGTACGTTGAGTCTTGATTTTGGCGTCTTCGATCGCGTTGACAACACGTAGACCAGTCTTGCTCACGATCTTCTTTGAGAAAAAGTCGCACTGCCACATGGTCTTTGCGTGCTGCTTCAGGAACTCGTCGCAAGTGCATTTGCCACGATTGGGTCCAGTGTCGTAGCCATTGCGCCTGAGGATGTTTTTCACAGTCTCTCCTCGAGCCGTCGAAACGGGTTAACAGCGGGGTTCGTTTCGGTGTCCGGAATCGGTTCGCCAATCCTACCTAGATTGCCACGGCTGGTCAGCAACATTGTACAAAAGTCGCAGATCGCTAAATCTAGAGTCACAGCCACGGCAGCGCAGCGATCGATGGCTATCTGACTAGCAGGCAGCAGTACCATCCATCGGTACCCTGCACCATCGCAGCCCCGCCATGAGTGCCTGTTTTGTCCAAGCAGCACGCTAGAAATCGTCCTGCAGTGTGGGCCACGCCTTCACAACTTGCCCCACCCTGCGATCCGCCAATATGATTCTTGTGGCGGCGCTGGGCAGCAATCGTTGCTTTCTCCAAAGCTAATTGTTGCAGTTGAGGATCAGGCAGTAATGGCCCCTGTCCTTGCAGCCGTCGTTCGTAGTTCGCTTTTTGCAACGCCGTAGCGCCAGGCGTATGACTGAACGGCTGGCCAGATTGAACCAGTCGGCCAACGATATTCGCAGCTTCGATCTGACGTGAGCTACTGGCCGTAACGACTGAGCCGCTCGTCACGGTGGCGGCCGCTGTTACGACCCCTCCATCGAATGGCACTCCATTAATTGCAATGATTCGTTCACCTGGATTAAGCTTGATGCCTGAGTTTTGCTGCGCCATGGATACGGAGGCGGCCAACCAAAACAGCAAGATTGATAAGATTCGTTGCATTATGCATTCCCTGCGGAGGTGTTGAAGCGACGGTTCAGAAGTCACAGTGTTCGGCCCCAGAAGATAAGATCCTAGAGTTCTTGATGGATCACGCAACCCAGCGAACTGTATGTGGGACCCTAACAGAGATTGAAGAAGTCTCGCCGGACACACGATTCGTGACAACCGAGCGACGAATATTGACTTTCTCCAATTCTATCCGACCTGCGGAGGGCGTGGCAAATGTGGACGTGCACAACTGTGGCTGTTGCGGCCGTTCAGTGTCGCAGATCAAGAGGGTAGAACCCACGTTCTCTATACAACCGAGTTGCCACTGTACTCAGCAGCTCAACTTTCGGAGGCGAGCCATTTTGTTAAGACGTTCTTGGAGTCTCCCATAAACTGCTTTTTCTGATCGTGGAGACGATCGTGAGTCAGAACCGCTTTAATTCGCTCGGCAGCGCTCGTTTTTTCAATTCGCTCCATTCGAAATACCGATCGCACTCTCCCGCCATCTTTGTCCGCAATTTCTGTCACGAGCAATGTCTTGCCATTTTCTTTGCGAACCTGTAGCCGGATAGAAGCTGATGGTGCGTATAGGCGCCAGAGAAGATAGTATGCATCATCCCGTTTCTCATGCGCTGTTAGCCCAGCCCCCAAGACATAAATCATAGAACGATCGTCAAACCAGAAATGATAGACCCTGCACAATACGCGTTCGCGGTAGCCACATCTTTGGGCGGTATGCTAGAAAGCTATTTAAAAAAACAGGGAAACTGAAAACCAATTGCAAGAGACTTGGCCAGTCTTGCGATCAACGCATCCTCTTAAGTGTATTGATAATGGTACCCTCAACGGCGTTAGACCGAAACGCATCGATACGGGGTTCAGTTCTACCGCTTATGGTATCGCTGAACGGTCTTGAATTCGCACTGCAATAGCAATGCTGAGTCTTTGTTGGCCTTCGTTCACGCAGCGATGCCGTGATGCCTTCGTCTTTATAATATTGCAGAATATTGCAGAGGTGTACAATTATGGTGTTGGTAAACTTAGGGATTCTGGTTGCACGGTCAGCAAAAAGGCGTGCGCGGGGCGGGTTCACCCTTGTCGAACTGTTGGTCGTGATCGCCATCATTGGGATCCTAGTTGGCCTGCTGCTACCCGCAGTGCAGGCGGCCCGCGAAGCGGCTCGACGGATGCAGTGCAGTAACAATCTGAAACAATATGGCCTGGGAATTCACAATTACCACAGCACCTACAACACCTTTCCGCTCGGTGCTACGGGCAGGGCCGGCAATGCGGTACCGCGTTTGAGTTGGCAGGTTCGTATCTTGGCGTTCATGGAGCAGACCGCGGTCTTTAACAATGTCGATTTTTCACGCGACATGCGGCGTGTGCAAATCGCCCCCAACATGATTCTTTGGGAATTCTCTACACCCTACAGTCGCTGCCCTTCGGACGGTTATCCCACAGTGCTTAATCCAGGCACGACCGCCGCCCGCGCGCACACCAACTATGGTGGCTCATTGGGTTCGCAGAACGTGGATGGTATCAACAAATCGATCTGCCATCCCTTTACGGTGTTCGAACAAATTTTACCCGGTGGCAACGTGCGCTTTGGGCAAACGGATAACAAAGCTCAGGTGTCGGGAATTTTCTCCTTTGGCAATTCAGTTATCAGGATCGGCGACGTGACCGATGGTACTTCTAACACCCTGTTAGCGGGCGAGGTGCTGCCGGGTTGCCAGTGGGTCTTTGGAGCCGCTCGAGACACGCAAGCGGGAACATGGATCAACACGTGGGGCAACCTGTTTAGTATCGGCGCTGGTGTCTCGACCATCACGCCGATCAACGAAATGACTACCTGCGAAAAATCCAGAAAAATTCGCGATCCCGCCTGCAATCCCGCGTCAGGAGATACTATGCAGTATGCCTACGGATTCAAATCGCTGCACCCGGGCGGAGCCACATTCGTATTGAGCGACGGGGCAGTTCGATTCATCAGCGAGTCGATCGATCACGTGATGTATCAATCGCTGGGTGCCCGCAGCGACGGGAACGTAATCGGCGAATTTTAGATTTGCTTCGATGTTCCAGCCTCCCGCCGCTGACGCCATCCAACCTCTCTCCGTCGTCACTGGTACTTGGAAAATAGTATTCCCTCCCACCCTCCCACCAATTTCGAGAACCATCGTGAATTCACGACGACAGCCCCCTGCGCGTTTGCATTGGAACGCACGAATTGCTCTGGCGCCAATTGCGGTGCGTTTGGGAGTCATAATTAGCCTGGTAGCGGCGGGCTGTGATAGCGGACCCAAGTTAGTGCCAGCGTCCGGAACGGTCACCTTAAAGAATAAACCGATACCGGCCGCCGATGTGATCTTTGTTCCTGAGGCGGGAGGCGCGCCCGTCATCGGTCGAACTGACGAACAGGGACAATTCTCGCTAACTACCGACGGTAAACTTGGGGCCTACGCCGGAGCTTACAAAGTCGCTCTAACTGCCGTGCGGCAGAAAAGAGAAGTCGACGAGGCCGAAGCTGTGACCATGACCAATGCCCAGATCGCAGCCAATCACGAATCGCTCATTCCGATCAAATTCAACAATACGATCTCCAGTGGGTTAACAGCCACTGTGAGCGATAATCCCGCCGAGAATGAATTTACCTTCCAACTGAAGTGAGTCTAACTATGTTTCGCAGCTTGTGGTGTGCATGGATCGTTTGCCAACTTCTTCAGCCCAGCTTTGCGCAAGAATCGACTGTGCCCGTATTGCGTGCCGGTATCATCGGCTTAGATACTTCGCACGTGCCTGCCTTTACAAAAATCTTTAATGACCCCCAAGCCAGCGGCGACCTAGCCGGAATTCGCGTGGTGGCCGGATATCCCGGAGGCACTGATTTTCCGCCCAGCCGTGACCGAGTGCAGAAATTTACCGAAACGGTGCGTGGTATGGGAGTCGAAATCGTCGATTCGATTGCTCAACTATTGGCCCAAGTGGATGTGGTCCTGCTCGAAAGCGTTGACGGGCGCATTCACTTGCAGGAGGCCATACCTGTCATTCTCGCTGGCAAACCGGTATTTATCGACAAGCCTCTGGCCGGTTCCTTGGTCGATGCCATGGCGATTCACGAACTGGCCAAACAACATGCCGTCCCCTGCTTTTCAAGTTCGTCGTACCGCTTCAGCCCTGGCATACTCAAGCTGATCAAAAACGAGCGAGTGGGATTTATCGCAGGAGCTGCGACATGGGGGCCTTGCTCCTATCAGTCGGAAACACCCGATATGGCTTTTTATGGCATTCACGGCATTGAAGCGTTGTATACGCTAATGGGCGACGGCTGCGAAACCGTCACACGGACTAAGGCGAAGGAGACCGATTTGGTCTCCGGAATTTGGCACGATGGGCGGATTGGTACCTATCGGGGAATTCGGCAGAACAATGCCGAGGCAGGCGCGATGGTCTTTGGCAGCACGAGTATCGCCGTAGCCGAAAAAGGGGGAAGCTACGCCGATCTATGCCAAGAAATCGGCAAATTCTTTCACAGTCGTACGGCTCCCGTCAGCCTGGAGACCACTATCGAAATGTTTGCATTCATGGAGGCCGCTGACGAAAGCAGCCGCCGCGGTGGCCAGCCAGTCTCAATTGCCGAAGTGCTTAAAACAGCTCAAGCCGCAACTCAGGCACGGCTCAAGCAAGCCCTTTCCGACAATCAATAATTCGATTTGAATCTTCCAACTCACGACACCAGTTATGATGTTGCATGTTTCAGTCAAAAAATTGCGTTTGACTAAGAAAATGCCTCGTCAGAAGAATCTGTGGGTGAATTGGGGTTCAGGTAGTGCTCCCATGTTGTGATAGAGAGCGTTTTCGTAGGCTTCTTGAGTGCGGAAGCCGTATGATTTTCTGGTAATCAGTTTTAGTTTGTTGTTAAATCCT
>JBGSJT010000364.1:0-4409 GCA_041741715.1 Pirellulaceae bacterium
AATGCGAGCGGAGAGGGGGATTTCCCTCCCCGTCGCTGGGGCTCCGACCCTCCCCTCCGAAAGTCACGTCGAAAACGACGTAACTTTCGGTGGGAGGGTGAGTTGCGATAGATACATGGTGGCGATCAGCGAGAATTGTCACATTTTCCGACAAAAAGATGAGCGGCAAAAAGATGAGGCGCTCGCTGTGAACTTTGTTATGGCACAACCCAATCCTGCACCACTTACGTTACAACTAGTCGCGATCTTTAGTCGCCATGGTAGCGCACTGGATTGGGCGACGGAAAGAGTTGCCAAGAATTGGGGACAAATTGCCCTCATTAGCCCGCGCTTCGACCATAGTGAAACGACTTATTATACGGCAGAGATGGGGGCTGTCTTAGTAAAACAATTCTTGGTGGTCGAGGGCCGCTACGACCCGGCTGGGCTGGCTCAGTCTAAGCTGCAAACCAACACCTGGGAAGATGAATTGTCCCGGTCGAGCGACTATGCTGAAGTGCGGCCGCTCAATATCGATCCCGGCTACGTGACGCTATCGAAACTGGTGCTGGCCAGTTGCAAGGACCGGGCGCATCGAATTTATCTGTCGCATGGTATCTACGCCGAAGAGTGTTTGTATTATCTTGATCAGCAATGGCAGCCGCGCCCCTGGACTTATCCCGACTATCAGCGCGGCGATTTTCAAGTGTTCTTTGATGAAGCGCGCCAGTTGTTGAAATCGATGCTGAGTAAGAATGCGTGACCCAACTACGATAATGAAAGTACCGATGTGACAGGTTGGGCATTAACTCTGGTGATTGCGGCGGCAGTCGTCCCCAGCTTCGTGATCTCATGGATCGCGGTGGGTTGGGTGCGTGGCACTGCTGAGCAACTCGGTTTGCTCGATAAACCGGGTGCCCGCAAAGTTCACACGACTCCCATTCCACTCGGCGGCGGTCTGGGAATTTGGGCCGGAGTGGTGGGGACGCTGGGGGCCGCATCGTTGGCAGTGTGGTTAGTCGACGGCAATACCAGCCTCATCGGTTTTTTTCCCGAACGACTGACCCGTTATGTGCCAGGGCTGATGGGGAAGATCGCGGAGATCTGGGTTATCGTCGGTTGCGGGACGGTGCTGATGTTGCTGGGACTGCTCGATGATCGACGAGGCATCCCGTGGTGGGTGCGACTGGGTGTCGAAGTCATCGTGGCGACGTTCTGTGTGTACTGGCAAGGTTTGCAACTGACGGCCTTCATTCCTGTGCCATGGTTAACCAGCGGGCTGAGTGTATTGTGGATCGTGGCGTTGATCAATTCCTTCAATATGCTCGACAACATGGATGGACTCAGCGGAGGTGTGGCGGCTATCTCGGCAAGCTTGTTGGCGGCCACGCTACTGACCAGTCCCGACCCGTCGGGAGGCCAGCCGCAATTGTTCGTGGCGGTAATGTTGTTTGTGGTCGTGGGGGCGATTCTAGGATTCCTGTGTCACAATTGGCCACCCGCCAAAATTTTCATGGGGGACGCAGGGAGTTATTTCGTAGGGTTTTGGATTGCAGTGGCGACACTATTGGCCACCTATGCCGGTTATCAAGGGAAGACGCCTCATGCGATCGTGGCACCTTTAGTTGTCATGGCCATACCGCTGTACGACATGTGCAGCGTGATCATCATCCGCTTGCGCGAGGGGCGGAGTCCGTTTGAAGCGGACAAACGGCACTTTTCGCATCGCTTGGTCGACTTGGGAATGACCAAGAAGCAAGCGGTACTGACGATCTATTTGGCCACCGCGACTTGTTCGCTGGGAGCACTCCTATTGCCGCGTGTCGATCTGTTCGGGGCTGGTTTAATTGTGCTCTCCACGCTACTGATGTTGGGGTTGGTGACAGTCCTAGAGTCGGTTAGGCAAAAGACTGAGTAACGCATGGCAATTCGCAAGCAGCATTCGATTAGGCCAGCCACAACGGGTAGTTCGCAATCGTCACTAGCCTCTTGGATCAGCCCGCGCGGTCTGTGGTCGAGTGGGGCGTTTCTACTGGGTATGCTCTTGGTTTGGTCCTTGCTGGCACCGCAAGATGCGACCAGTGTCTTCGAAGGTTTCGCAGTACCGCAGAATTTATTTTGGCTGGGTTTGGCTGCTGTCGCACCGTTGGCCACTGCCAGAGTTGGGGCGAGCTACGCATTCAGCCAGCGACAATGGATGCTGGTGATCGCATGTTTGTCATGGTTTGTTCTGAGTTCGATCATGGCTGGTCGCGATAACAATCCGCGCGTGGCCTGGAATGGATTTTGGCAGATCATGGCACTCGCCGGCTGTTATTTCAGCGCGCGTGGTTTGATTGTCGGCCCCCACGCACGCCGCGCTATTGTGTTGATCCTGTTGGTCGGGAGTGTAGCCTTGGCCTGCCACGGCCTGCATCAAGTGTGGATTGAATTCCCAGCCGATCGCGCGCGGTACTTGGCTGATCCCGAAGGAGAATTGGCGAAAGTTCCTGGCCTGGATGCTCCGCTCGGATCAGTCGCGCGCCAGCGTTTTGAAGACCGATTACTGCATAGCTCCGAACCGTATGGAACTTTCGCACTGGCCAATTCGTTGGCCGTATTTCTCAGCGGCGGCATCGTGCTGCTGATGGGATTGGGAATTGCGGTGCTACGCGATCAGTCTCGCGCGACGCGCGAGGAAGCGAAGAGCCCTTTAGGGAAGGGCCCTTTGGTGAGGGGACAGTCGCGTGTTGTGCCATACGTAGCTTGGTGCGTTGCCTTGTGCCTGATCTTGCTGTGCTGGTTCTTAACTCGCAGCCGAGTTGCCTATCCGGCGTTGTTGATTGGTGCAGTGTATTGGATGGTGTCTAGTGGTTCGAGAGTGCGCGATTTGCGACGCTGGTTCCCTTGGATTGCGGGAGTTGGTGCCACTGGATTCATCGCTGGCATCGTATGGTTGCTCAGAAACGATAGTCTGGTCCTGAGCGAAGCGCCGAAGAGCTTGAGCTATCGAGTGGATTATTGGCTGGCTACGCTGAGCATGCTGCGGGAGCACTGGTTGTTTGGGATCGGCCTGGGGAATTTTCAGAGCTATTATCCAATCTACAAACTACCAGCAGCCAGCGAGATCATTGCTGATCCGCACAATTGGCTGCTCGATATTCTTGTTTGTCTCTCACTTCCGTTGGGTGTCGTGCTCACAATCTGGATCGGCTGGCGACTGTGGCCACGCCAATTGAGTCGCGTAGATCTCGGTGCTGTTGGCCCCGACCCTACTGCGGCTCACGCTTCTACGAATAAGCACTCTATCCACAACATCGATGTTCTCAGTGGCCGCAGTTTGCTGTGGGGCGCGGGGCTGGGAGGGGCGGCGTGCGCGTTGTTGTTGAACCTGCTGAGCGGGATGGATCTGTGGATCGCAGCCATAACTTGGATACCAGCCGTGGTAGTGGTGTTCCTGTTGAGGCCGATGTTTGGCAGCGACCTCGCGGAGCAGAACGTGACTTTGCGCGCAGCAGCGGTGACGATGCTGGCTTGTTTGCTCGTGAGTGGTTCGTGGCAAGCTTCTGGCATCGCCGTGCCATTGCTCCTGCTGCTGATTCCACGCCATGAAGATTTTTGTAGTGCTGAAAAAGTTCCAAATACAAGCCCCCTGGCCCCTGCGTGGTCGTCGTGGACCACCAGTGTGTTGCCATTGCTTGGACTGCTCCTATTCTTGATTCAATGTTGGAGGCCGACCACCAGCAGTTGGTCGTTGATGCAGCAAGCCATGCTTGCCAACGCACCTCAGCAACAATTGGATTTGACGATTATCGCAGCCCAGGCTGACCCTCTCAATTCGGAACCATTGCGTTGGCAAGTTCAATTGCTGACCCACGAAGCAGTGCTCGCCTCGGCGGAACAGTTTCCGGAACTGGCGGCGAGAGCCCTAGAAGCCACTGACCGTTGGCTGGCGATCGACTCAGTGAAATCACTCAACTGGGAATGGGCTGGGCGTCACGCGCTGGAGTTGGCGGCCAAGGAGCAACATTTGGGGCTGGACCATCAAAAAACCGTGGAACAAGCGCTCCGCTATTACAGTCAGGGGCTGGCGCGGTATCCTAGTAACATTGGCTTACGAGCGCAATTGGCAGCTACGCTGGCGATCGCAGGGCGGTGGACCGAAGTGCAGGCTGAGTTGGAGATTGCGAAACGGCTTGACGACCAGACCCCCCATTTGGACAAGAAGCTCCGTAGTCAACAACTTTGGTTGCCGCTGTTACCAGAAGGCGCGGACGAGGCATTTGTTGCCGAGCAGCCGTGGGTCGCCGCAGAACCAATGGTAGCTTGGCTGCGTAAAGCTATATCGGAGCAGTAGTGCTTTGGCAAAGCTAAGAATTAGGGTTCATCGTAGTGGACGAGGTTACGAGTCGCCAGGAAAGCACGACGCGGAACGGACTCGTAACCTCGTC
>JBGSJT010000365.1:0-16918 GCA_041741715.1 Pirellulaceae bacterium
GCTATCCGGTCCTACTCTGGCCGCCAATCCCGATAGTTCCTAGCCGAAACCAAAGCCGAACAAGACGAAAAACCTGCCGCTGGCAACGATTCCAGCCAGCAACCAAAATCGTCGCGCCCACACCTTCGGCGAATGTTTACCATGCAAAGCGGCTAAAGCCTGGACTCCAACGGGTTTACGACAAATCCAAGCGTTCAAAGTGGCGCTGTCCAACTAAGCGTTTTGTTGCGACGGAGCTTTCTGCAATACCCTCCAAGCCACGCCGATCGCTAGGACATGCAGCCCAGCCGCCAATAGAAACGGAGCGCCCGGTATCTGCACCACCGCCGAGGGACTTATGGCCGCTGAAAAAACCGCCGTGAAAACGAGCGGGCCAATCATCCCTGCAATCCCCATCAATGAACTATTGGCACCCTGCAATTGTCCCTGTTCGCGTGGGCTGACACGGCGCGTCATCAACCCTTGCATGGCCGGATTGAAAAACCCTACAAGTGAGAAGACTGGAATGGCCGCCCAGAATAGCCAACCCGTTGGTGCCAAGCCATAAATCAGATACCCCAAGCCACCGAAGACCAACGCAATAAACAGCATGCGTCGCTCTCCCAAGAGAGGTGCCGTTCGCCGCACCACCAAGCCCTGCATCAAGACCCCAAAAACACCGACTACCATTAAAGTCAACCCAACGGTTTGCGGCCCCCAAGCGTAGCGGTGTCCGGCATAAAGAACGAACACACTTTGTAGCACTTGATGCGCCAACTGATAGATGAGCAAGACGCTGGCCAGCCCCAGTAATTCAGGATGCGATCGCAATAGTTTTAGAGAACCCAACGGATTGGCCCGCTTCCACGAAAACGGAGTGCGATGTTCTTCGGAGAGCGACTCTGGCAACACAAAATATCCGTAGGCCGCATTGAGCAATGTCAGCCCGCCTGCCACCCAGAACGGCAAGCGGAGCGCCGTTTCCCCCAACAGACCTCCTAAGCCAGGACCGAAAACAAAACCAATCCCCCACGCCGCACCAAATAATCCATAGCTGGCCGCCCGCTTTTCTGGCGGAGTTACATCGGCAATATACGCACCTGCCGTGGCAAAGCTGGCCGCAGTGATCCCTGATAAAATGCGTCCGATAAACAACCATAACAAATTCGGTGCTAGGGCCATAAGGATATAGTCGAGCCCCAACCCTAGACACGAAATCAAGATCACTCGACGACGTCCGAAGCGATCCGACAGTGCCCCCATGATCGGCGAGAAAACGAACTGCATCAGCGCCCACACGGTCCCGAACAGACCAAAGTAGTACGAAGCTGTACCAGTGATTTTCTCTAAGGGGACTTCCATGATTCGCGCGAGCTGCGCATCGGAGAGCGCGTATTCGGCTTGTATTGCCGGTTTAGTTGCTTCGGTGTCCGGCCAAGAAGTCGACGGCAGAGTCTCAGTCAATCCTTCGAGAGATGGCGGAGTGGTTTCAATTGCATCCACTTGAAAAAATTCCGACGCCCGTACGTCGGGCAACTTTTCGCGCGACTTGCGAATCGCTTCGATGATATCGGAGGCGATTTCAACAGGCACGCGCTCAGTTGCTCCGTCACCTGTGGTTAAGTACTGATTGAGCACCATCCCTTCGATCAATTTAGGGGCAACGGGAATGGTGACTCCCAACGACAACACGTCGAGCACCACAGTTACGAAGATAAAGGCAATGGCCGCGCGGCGCGGAGCATTCATGCATCAGCTTTCGGTAAATTGCGCTAGAGCCTGTCCCGTCAAACGCTCGAACACCTCCAGATACTTGGCGCGTGTCTCTTGAATGACATCCTCGGGAAGTGCTGGCGGTTGGCTGTTGCGATCCCAGTCGCTGGCCATCAGCCACTCGCGCACGTACTGTTTGTCGTACGAAGGCTGAGCGGCTCCCGGTGCATACTTGTCCAACGGCCAAAAACGAGAACTATCGGGTGTCAACACTTCGTCAATCAAAATCACCTCCCCTTCATGCCAGCCCCATTCAAACTTGGTATCGGCAATGAGGATTCCGTGCGTGTGCGCCCACTGGGCACCTTGGCGATAGACTTCCAAGCTCTGCTCACGGAGCTGGCTGGCCAGCTCGACTCCCAGTTGATTGGCCATAAAATCGAAACTGACGTTGATATCATGCCCCGTTTCGGCCTTGGTAGCTGGTGTGAATATCGGTTCGGAGAGCGCAGCACACTGCTTCAGACCGGCTGGAAGTTTCACCCCACAAACTTCACCCGTGGCTTGATATTCGCGCCACCCCGAGCCTTCCAGGTATCCACGGACCACGCACTCAAAGGGGATCACCTCCGCCTTCTTGGTCAACATCGTCCGCCCGCTGAGTTCGCTGCGTTGTTGCGGTGTGAGGTCGAGCGATTCGGGGAGCGAAGTCGAAAGCAGGTGGTGGTTTACCGCAAGCCGCTCGAACCAGAACTCGCTCAGTGCGGTCAGCACCACCCCTTTATCAGGGATTCCACACGGCAAGATCCAATCAAACGCGCTGATCCGATCAGTACTTACAATTAGCAACTGATTCCCTAAATCGTAAACGTCGCGGACCTTCCCCTGGCGTTTAGAATAGGGGAGCGACGTAGCCATCAAGCCCAATCCGTGTTTCATCAATTTGGCACTCCTCGATTAAATCCGGCGACTAAATTAGGCCACACCCAGCGTAGCTTGATTGAACGAGATGAGTTATTGGGTTAGATTCGCTGCTTTGAAAACCACACCAGCGCCTAAAACTTTAATTTCCGTCCAGTCGTGAACCTCGGGTGCTAGCCATGGACGCCAACGTGCGGCGTCACCACTGGTTGGGGGCCCACGGCTAGCGCCTGAGGTTCACTTGGAATTGAAAACTGCTCTGAAAGCCGACATTGAATGGGTGACCTGCGATTTACGGTTCCGCCAACTCAGGATTTCGATCCACGAGTCTGGGAGACCGCCTACATTACAGGCATCGAAGGGATACCCTGGCACTGCCACCACTCGCTCGACGGCCAACAGTTTAACATCGGTAGGGAGATTGACGAGTCTGGTAAGCTGAACATCGTGTGGCCCACCAAGAACTTCGGCAATCTCTGTTTGCCAACCACCAGCCTACGCCTCTCTGATCGCCCCTATGATTTAGCGGTCGAAATTGCCCGAGGAGGAGTCAGCCGCCTACGCAATCAGACCTCCGAATGGCAACGGGTCGGGCTCAGACTCCCCGATAAATTTTTCCCCTTGGCCGAAGATGCGCTGAGCCAGTTCTTGCGCGCCGTGACTTGCGTCAACGATCCGGCCAAACAGCTTGAACACGCTCAACGCGCGATCGATTTTGCCGTTGATGCCTCTGTCCTGCTATGCAATACATTTGCCGCTCAGTCGCTGGAAGCTCGTCGCCAAGGGGAGGGACGTTTGTCGACGCTGCTGGGCATAGAACTCTCCCCTGAACTACCACTCGCCAGTTTTGGAGATGCAATCAATAAAGCCTTCAACTTGATTTGCATCCCCGCGCACTTTGGCAATGTTGAATCTTCGTCCGGCAAACACGACTACGAAGCGTTCGACACACAAGTCGAGTGGGGACTGCAAGCCAACAAAAAGATCTGCATTGGTCCACTCGTCAACTTTCGTCCCGGTGGTCTGCCGCAGTGGATGGTGATGCTCGACCAAGGCTATGAGAGCATCTTGGAGGCGGCCTGCGAGTTTGCGCGAACGACTGTCGAGCGTTACCGGGGTCGAGTGCATATTTGGAATGCGGCCGCAGGACTCAACATTCCCACTCAAATGAATTGGTCGGATGAAGAAGTACTGCGCATGGCCGTATCGCTGATCGAGGCTATTCGACGCGCCGATGATCGTTGCCCAGTCTTGTTGACTATCGACCAACCCTGGAGTGAATACCTCCGCGATGAACCCAATGGCATCTCCCCGCTACACTTCGCGGACGCCTTGATTCGCGCCGACTTGGGCCTCAGCGGAATAGCCCTCGACTTGAACATGGATACTTGGCCCGGTGGTTCCTTCCCTCGCGATCCCATCGAAGTCAATCGCATGATCGATCGCTGGTCGATGCTCGGTCTACCGTTGATGGTCAATCTCAGTAGCCCCACCGAGAGTTCAACGGACTCGCCCAGTGCTCAGCCATCGCAAATCGATCCTCCACCACAACAAATTTCCAGTTGGCGGACGACACCTGCGAGCTCCGGCATACTCTCCCCCGACAGCCTTGTACGTTTGTTGCTCTCTAAACCGTCGGTGCATGCGCTGATCTGGAACGGCAACTCGCATTCAGATCAACTCACGCGGAGCCTTTGGGAATCAGGTGGCAAAGCCAAACCACTCCTCAATAGCATGGCCGCACTCAGAAAAGTGCTGCTGCATTAGCAGCGTTCTCAATATCAATTTCGATCTGACCTAACACTTCGCTCGCGTGCTGAATGTAGTAGGCTTGATCCCCCTCGAGCCCTTGTTTCACCTGTTGACTACGCAGTGTCATCAAGCCAGCCGGTTAAACATCAATCCGATGATGCATCCGCCACACGGTGATAAAGTCGTGAATTACCACAGAATTCAGTTCGTGGAAATACGACAATGTCATGATTTCCAATACTCGGTTGGCATAGGTCATCCGCGTCGCATGATTGGCTGGATCATCGCGATAACGGACGTATTCGTCCCATGTGACACCCCCGCAAATGCGATGCTTGGTCAGGCATACTTAAGGGGACGGAACCAGTTGACATGACAGTCTCCTGCTGGTGGGTGGTAACCGATCGGTTAAGATCTATTATAGCTCAAACCAGTGCCTCAAGGTCTGAGAAGAGAATGCACTGGACGGTGACACCGAAATGAAAACTTATGGTGCCGTAGTCAACTCGATATCAATCGTATTGGGCCGCGACGCCACCTCGACTATTGGCGGAGTATTCGCGTAACGCGCCGGGACCAGTTCCTTAGCGCGCTTGCTACCGTAATCCGCCCCTTCCAAGGCAGTCGAAATCTTTACCGCGCAGTTGCCTACCTCCGCCCCTTCCTCGCGCATGGAATATGCCAAGCGAAACCGCCCACTCTCATCGGTCACTCCATACGACGGACGACCGCCTGCTTCGGGCTGAAACAATACCGAAGCCCGGCCAAGTGGCTTGCCATCCAGCGTTACCGTTCCACTCACCGGGGCGACTTTCAGTTCGCTGCAACCTATCGCGAGACAAATAATCACGCAACCATAACCCAGCCAAGTTAGCAGCCCGCTCCTCACTCGCCTCATTGGCCAATGCCTCCACTGATGACAAAGCCATCTGCCATCGCCCCCATATATTCGAAGGTACTGTTCAAGGCATTGTCGGGCCGCCAGTCGATACTCTCACTCACGAAATGCACCGAACCATCGGCCAAAGCGAATTGAGCACCACCTACGTGATAACTGGCCGCGCCCCGCGCGCAAATGCTGTTGCCGTTGGCACCTGGGCTGGTTGGGCTACCGGTAAAAATGCTATTGATGTGCCCCTCACTCATCCCCAATGTGTTTGTGTTTCCATAGCGTGGATTGCGCCGCGAATTATTGCGATTGTTATTCCACTCGTTGCCAACCACCACGGCAGCTGCACACCTAACGACAAAGGCCGAAGCGGGTGGCTGAAAGTTCTTGTACATCCGCTCGCCCACCGCAAACGTATTGCTCAATCCATCGTTGATTTCTCCAAACTTGGTCGCGGAGTTCATGGCCATGATACCCTTCCGCTGTTGAGGTGCCGCAGTATCTCCGGGAATCCATCCTTGCGAGCCAGAATTCCAGCCCACGTAGTTCGAGGTCGCCACGCGACGGATGGTCGCTGAGTAGCCCGCCAACTGGCGTCGATCGTTCAAATCGGGGGCGGTATCGGAAGGACAGCGAAAAGTCGCCAACGGTTTCTGCATTAGTGGCAGACGCAAGGGGTCATCCAAGACCACTCGCATGTCTTCACCCACCTTGAGCGCGTCATACAGGTTTTTCTGTTCAATGAAGGGTAACACAAACATTGGCCAGCCCCAATTACCTTGCCCATCGCCACCGGTACCGGCGGTAGCTGATGTATACATCAACCCCTGCGAGGCGATCCAACCTGGCGGGAGTTTTCGGAAGGCCGATTCGTAGTTGTGGAGCGACAACCCCAATTGCTTCAGATTGTTACTGCACTGCATTCTTCGCGCTGCCTCGCGTGCCGCTTGGACGGCTGGCAACAGCAGTCCCACCAAAATACCGATGATCGCGATCACCACCAACAATTCAACTAAAGTGAACCCAGATCGTCGTCGCATGATTGGCTCCCATCACAACTAATAGAGAAGAGGTGACCGCTAAGCTGCGGCACCAAAAAGAAACTCACCTTAACCACTAACTATCGCACATTAAGGAAAAAACACACGCTCTTTTTAATTACTTTTTCTTAAGCACATGGCCAAGCGAGAGAGTCCTACTCAATGACTGTGACGGAGTGGCAGACCAAGCGCGACCAAGCAAATCACAGTGGAATCAACTCGTATGACCCAAGAACCGGCTGCTGTTAATTGACAGGTCACACTTGCCGCTGGCGCCGAGTCATCTAGCTAAACTTTTAGTTACCAAGCCCAACTAAGTCAGTTCAGTCTTTTTCAGCAGGCGCATTGCCTGTCGAAAAAGGTAAGCCAAGTCAAAAAACCTTTACCCATTTGTAACGGCATTTAGCATCGTTCGGGAAATAACTGTCGTAGCTACGTTCGCCAGAACGTCGACTCCCTGCCGTCTGGCGACAGCAGCTACGTTAAGATCGGACACTTATTTTCCGATCGATGCTTAGTTTGAAATTTCGATTGAAAAACTATAGCTTGAGACGGTTAAAATCGCAGTCGCGATGTCGGTTTAAGGTCTCTTTTTTTGTTCGAGGGCACGTATTATGATTCGCTCTTCGGTTTGTAAACGCAGGGCGTTTACGTTGGTCGAGCTGTTGGTGGTGATTGCCATCATCGGCATCTTGGTAGGGCTGCTGCTACCAGCCGTACAAGCAGCTCGCGAAGCTGCGCGGAGAATGTCATGTAGCAATAATGTCAAGCAGATTTGCTTGGCCTTTCATCTCTACCATGACTCTTACAAAAAATTTCCGTTTGGCACCCGTCGCGCTGGTTTGGGGCTGACAAACATCTCACCGCGACAGTACGGCTACGGGACAACTTTTTACGTTGCCCTCATGCCTTACGTCGAGCAAACCGCCATCTTCAATCGCTGGCCCTGGGGTTCGGACGATGGCTACGCCAATTCCCCCAATCACGACTTTCTACGCAACACGCCTCTTAACCTGAGCAATCAAAAAGTCCCTCCTTTCGTCCGCTGCCCGTCCAGCCCCTTGCCTGAATTCAACACTGGCTTTGCGGGCAACCAGTATCTTCCATCCTACGTTGGTATCCAGGGCGCGGTGGTCGACCAAGCACCACAATTTACGGAAGCTCGCTTTCGGAAATGTTGCAGTTGCTGTCCAGCCCAAGCCAACAATGCTCAAGTTGCCAACGGCTTCGTCTCCGCAGGTGGCATGCTGCTCCACAACGAGAATACCAATATGGGGAGCTGCTCAGATGGAACATCCAACACCATGATTCTTGGGGAATGTTCCGATTGGGCCATCGATGTCGGTGGCGGGCAGGTGCATATCGACGGAGGCTGGCCACATGGCTGGGCTATGGGCTCAAGCGTCGCCACAACTGTCAATGCCGCTGGTGCCAATGCCACTACCGAACGCTTCTACAACATGACTTCGGTGCGCTATCCGATCGGTACCAAGACCTACGGCTTGCCTGGAGTTTCGATCAATCACGGTGCCAATAACCCGCTGGTATCAGCCCACACCGGTGGCATCGAAGCAGGTTGGACTGATGGCAGCGTCCATTTCCTAAGCAGTTCCACCGACCTCATCGTGCTCAAGCGATTTGCTACCCGCGATGATGGCGGTGTGGTGACGATGGAGTAGTTAACAGCCTGAGGCCCTGCCGATGGCGGAGCTTCGAGCCACTTTGGGAATTCGATAATTCGTTGATTTAAAGTTTTTGGCTCGAGGCTCTGCCGACGGCGGAGCGTCGGGCCACGTTGGGGAAATAGATCTATGTTAATTAGAAGTTTTGGGCAGAGCGTTGCGTTGGCAGTGCTCTGCTTAGGTGCAATCGGTGGATGTACTGGCGGTGTCCCCAAGGGGACGGTTACAGGCTCGGTAACCCACCAGGGGAAGCCGGTTCCCGAAGGCTGCTTGGTGACCTTCATTTCCGATGTGGGATTTGCCGCGTTAGGAACGGTCGACAAGCAGGGAAATTACAAACTGGTCATGGCTGGCGATGAGAAAATACCGGCTGCCAAGTACAACGTGTCGGTAACGTTCCCTGGGATTCAAGGTCCCGAAATGTCCGAAGAGGAAGAGCGGAAATTCATGGGGGGCGATCCAGAAATGCAAAAGAAATTTGGCAATTTAAAACAGCCCAAATCCCCATTCCCAGACAAATTTTCCGACCCCATTCTTAGCGGGCTTACATTTGAGATCCAGACCGGAGTGAATAAGTACGATATCAAGATGCCCTAGATCGATATAGCTTCCGAGTGTTTCATCTTTTTGCCGCACATTTTTTTGTCGGAAAACGTTAGCGGATCGCTAGGAACGGCTGTCAGCGCAGCGTTGAAGCGTCTCACCCCAAAACTAGACGGCAAAAAGATGTGCGGCAAAAAGAACGTGGGATGCTAATCAAGCGAAACGAGCACTGATTGCGGAGCGATCAGCGAATCTGCGAATCCCAAAGTCGATTTGTCAACTGAACAGTCCCTGTAGGGTGCCAGTGCTATTACCATTGAAGCTGTCGATCTCGGCGCCAAACTGATGAGCAAGAGTCAGATGCAGATTGGCTAGAGGAGTCCCTTTTTCAAAGGCGATGTGGCGTCCAGTTTTCAACCGCCCTTGACCTTTGCCAAATAGAACCAACGGCAAGTCCTCCTTGATGTGGCCGTTTCCATCCTTCATTTCGCTTCCATAGAGTACGATGCTGTTGTCCAGCAGACTCCCCTCCCCTTCGTCGATTCGCTCCATTTTACTGAGCATATAGTGGACTTGCTGCGCATACCACCGGCTGACGGTGGTGTATTCGTTAACCAGCGCTTCTTGATTCTTATGATGGCTCATGCCATGGTGATCATTCTTGACTCCGTCAAGAAAAGTAAAGTTCTGACGACTGAATCCATGGGCGCTCATAAACGTGGCCACGCGCGTCGTGTCGGTTTGCAACGCCAGCACCAGCAAGTCAAGCATCAGCCGCATGTGTTCGTCCTTGTGCAGCGGAATCCCAGCGGGGGGACGTTGCATCTCAGGCTTGGTCAAAGCTGTCCACTCGGGGGCCGGTGGATTGAGCGTACGTTCGATCTGCTGCTCCACGCCACGCACCCCGTCCAAGTACTCGTCGACCTTTTGCTTGTCGCGACCACTGGCCACACGCCGCAGTTTGCGAGCATCATCTAAAACCAAGTCGACCACGCTGCGGCGCCCTTCGGCTTCGCGACGCGCTTGTGGCGTCGATGGATCGCGGAACAGCCGATCAAAGGCAGCCCGTGGACTGATCTCAGGACTGATTCGTTGAGTAGGGCTGCTCCACGAGACCGTATTGGCAAGCGCAATAGGATCATCGACCGCGATCCCCTGACGCGGGGGCTCGGTGCCAAGTTCCACAGAGGCGAAACGTGTGGTCGTTCCAATCTGTCGCGCGATGACTTGATCGACCGATACGCCATTGACTCCGTTTTCAATAGCCGTGCCAGTCAAGAACGCACCGGTCAGCTTGACGTGCCCCTTGCCAACACTATCAATACCGCTGAGCACCAACATCTCCTGTTTGAAATCAGCCAGCGGCTCAAGAATCGGCGACAACGCGAAGTCACTCCCAGTCCCTTTCACATCCCACGCATCAGGGAACACACCATTGGGTTGAAAGAAAGTCACAAATCGCCTCGGCGGCAACTTCGACGCTTCTGCGCGCGTTAGAGGCGTCATAATTTCCAACCACGGAAGGGCCAGACTGACCCCCAAGCCTTTGAGAAGCGTACGACGTTCAATGCGAGTGGACATGGTGGGATTCCTGTGGTGGGTGGCGGGAGTAACGGAGAAATGGAGTGGTGGGATTTACTTGGCGGTCCCTTGCGTTCGGAAAGCATCGCTAAGAACGATCGATTCTATCAATTTATCGGCGCGGTGTCCTGATGATTTTGAAGCTTCTAGAAGACGGCGAATCAACCCTTCATCGCTGGGATTCAGAGCCCGTCCCAATGCAAACGAGGTCAACTGACGGACGAAATTCGTAACGAATTCATCTTGATATCGTGAGATAAGCAATCCCCGCAACTCGGCGGGCCCCGTAAACTCCTGACCACCTGGGAGAATACCGCTGGCATCGACTGGTTTACCTGCTTCTTCGTCACGGAACCGACCGATCGCATCAAAATTCTCCAAGCCAAAACCGATTGGATCGATCTTATCGTGACAACCAGCACAGCTTTCGTGGCGACGATGCTCGGCCAACTCCTCGCGGACCGTCAACCCTCTTTCTCCAGCTTTATCGTCGAGTTGCCCGGCATCGGCGGGAGGTTCAGCCAGTCGACGGCCAAGTAAATTCTCTAATACCCATTTCCCTCGCGTCACCGGGCTGGTGCGATTCGGCGTCGCTGAAGTCGTTAAGATCGCCGCCATCCCCAGCAACCCCGCGCGGCTGTCACCTTGTAAAGTCACCCTACGCTGCTCAGCTCCAGCCACGTCGGGAATATCATACAAAGCCGCCAGTTCCGCGTTGACAAACGTCTGTTGGCTGTCGAGTAAACGCGTGACACTGCCGCCATTGCGCAATAGGTCTTCAAAAACTAGCACAGGTTCCAGTTTCATCGCCTCAGCCAACGTCGGCGTGAACGCATCAAACTTCTTGGCGTCTGGTACATGTTCGCTGCCGATACCGGCAAAGGCCAACCACTCTCCCAGGAACGCAGACACAAAGACGCGCGACTTCGGGTCCGCCAGCATCCGCGCCACCTGTCCGCGCAGCGTCGCTTCTTCGCGCAGTTTTGATTGATCGGCCAGTAACCGCAATTCGTCGTCGGGCATCGACATCCACAAAAAATAACTCAAGCGACTGGCGAGCTGATGATCATCGAGCTCACCTCCCTGCAATTCGTCCCGAAACAAAAAGCTGGGCGAAGTCAGAGCGGCCACAAATGCTAACTTCAGCGCCTGCTCGTGGGACTCTTCGCGGGCTAGCGAGGATCGATAGAGTTTGACATATCGCTGGAGCTCACCAGTTCGCAATGGTCGACGAAATACGCGCGGTAAAAATTCAGTCAGCGCTCGCTTGGCATTATCCTTGAAAATCGCCCGAGCTTGGGAGCCTGCGGGTTCAATCGGGCCTTCGAAGCGAATCCAATCGACTCCAGGGGAACCAATGCGCTGCACTTTTTCAGCTAACAGCGCGGCCGCATCATACTCCAAACCAATTACAGGAAGCGACTCAGCCAGCACCTGTTGATTGCTGGCGATCTTTTCTGGATTGGCTGCGATTAGGCGACGATCAATTTCCGCTTCGGGGACACTCAGTTCAGCGGCCAGTTCGGACTTGATGGCTACCATACTCGCGGTCCGCTCAGGTAACAAGTTGTAATACTTTTTCAGTTCGGAGGGGCTCCCTTGTGGCGTGACCAACCGCAAATACTCGATCCGCATTTGCATGGCCACATACGATCGATTCAGCCGCTGTGCGATGTTGCGCGTTTTTTCGCTGGCATCATCGGCAACTGGAAATTGCGGGGCATTGGTTTCGGCTGCCGCTTTGACTATTTCGGCTGCGTTAGAGGGGAGAGGTGGCGACTTCTGTTTCTTGGTTGGCTTTTTCGCTTCTGCTTTTTTCACGTCTGGCTTTTCAGACTCGCTCGTCTTGCCATTCACCACAGGTTTCGCCATATACGACTCCAGCTTGAGAGCCTTTGGGATTTCGATATTCCACGTCATCTGGTGAATACCTTCGCGCAATAGCAGTTCGACGCTTTGCTCTGTTGGCTGTTCATCGGCGCACTCGAAATCCGCGCGCCGTTCATCGTCGATACGCAACCGCATACCGCTGTCGCCGCGAATTCCCACTGACCGCACCGTCAATCGATACCAGCCATCTTCGGGTGCGATCAATTCGTCGTAGATCGTTCGCTGGCCGCCACCGGCAAGTGAATAGCCCTTCCCGCCACCGGGCAAGTCTTCGGGCTTCGACCCACGCTCGGTCATCAGCATCTCCTCGGCTTCATAGACCTTCAGCATGGGCTCTTGTTTTAATGCCAGTAGCGCACCCAGCGCGTAGTCGGCCGCGTCAAACAATTGCTCCGCCAGCGCTGGCGAGATAAATAGTGCATCGCGATCATTCGTAAAGCCCGACAGCCCTTGTCCATCATCCAATAACCTCTTTTCAGCTTGGAAGTCGATCCCCAATAGTTCTTGAAGCGTATTGCCATATTCGAGCTTTGTTAAGCGAGGAAGGGTCAGATGTTCTATTCCGCGATGCTGGGACCAATCAATCGAGTCGATCCCTTGCCGAAGAAGCACGACAAACTCAGCGCGCGTTGCAGCCGATGGTAGCGGCTCCTTGGGGGGCATCTCTTCCGATTCGACTTGCTGCAGTACCGTCTGCCACAGGTCGTACTGATCGGATATACGATCGGTCTCACCGAACGCGGAAAGATCGAGATCTCCTTTAAGTTTCTCCGCGTTGTGGCACTGCACGCAATACTCTTTCAGCAACGGCCGTAAATCCGCAGCACGAACTATGTAAGGTAGGCAGACAACCAGAGCCCAACTCCCAAATTGCAAGCAGCGGTTCATCAACTGTCAGTTCCTGAACGAGTGAACAACGTTTTGACTGAGAACAGAATCTTCACGCTACAGCCTACTTAATTGACGATGGCTCCGCAACGAATCTTTTTTGTATCCGTTCACGCTTGATTTGAAGAGTAGAACAATTGTCCCCAATTGTTCAAGGTTTTATTGTCCCCAATTGTTCGACATCCCGACGGGGTTAAGCAATCTGAAGCGGCGATCCATTGAGACAATGGTGCTATTTTGTCTCAATTCCCACGTTTTCCATGAACGGTTACGAATCTTTCTTGTATCCGTTTACGCGCGAGTCGCTGATCGCTCCGCCAACATTTTCAAATTATCGCGCTCGTGCTCGTGCTCCTGCTCGCTTCGAACGCGAGCAGGAGCAGGAGCAGGAGCACGAAAATGCAAGTAACGGTGAGCTTTGGCTGAATTCTCGCGACGAATAGGCTTGCGATCAACGAGAAATCTAAAATAGTTGGCCATTTTTCTCATTCCCGTATTTCACAGCCAGCCTTCCCTGTCACTAACTGGAATACTCGCGAGTTTCTATCGAATTGCCGTCCATCGGCCAGCCAAAGATAGCTGGCCTTGTCGAACTCAGATTCACTCTCGACTCAAATAGGAAAACACGATGTCCCTTCGTCGATCTCTAGTCTCATTGACAGCGATGATTGCACTTTCGTTTTGCAGTATGAGCCGTTTGGTCGATAGCCCCGGTTTAAGAGCAACAGTTAAGGGTGTTGCAACCGAGGCTATCGCCTAAACGGCTCACTAGACCGACAGCCGGCTTGCCGGGCAGGTGTGAAAGTTTTGTTCGTTAACAGCGCTGTTCGCTTCCAGATTAGAATGCGCATCATCACCCCACCACACTCACCAGCGCTTTCTCCACAGGTCCTCACATGACGAAACTCACCCACACCGCATTGGCGCTCGTTTCAAGCATAATACTTTTCGTGCCATTGGCCGCCGCGCAAATCAAACCAGCCGCATTTGATTTCGCACAAATCCTCGACGAAAACACATTAGAAACCACCGTCCTCCAAGATTGGCATCCAGCCCCCAAGCTGCCCGATGTCAAATTGAAGTTGATTGAGATCACGGTTTGTGAATGGTGGCCCGGTCAAAAAGTGCGTCTACCAGTCACTCTGTGCGCACCCGCATCAGGAGCACCTTGCACGCATGTGATCGTCGCGAACATGGGGCTCAGTCCAAAAGCGTCGGCACCCACGGGTGCCATGTTGACTTTGTTGCGCGACCATCGCGTGGGGGTGGTCCTGGCTGGCATGGGGACGATCGACATGATGCAGCCCGTCGGGCAATTGCATTTAGGGATGAAAGAGCAATTGCTCAAAACCAAAGACGCGCGTTACACGGCCGCTTGGATTTGGGGGTTATCCGATATGCGTGCCCTGACGGCTGCCGTAGCCGAGAAGTCGGCATTTCAGCCGACCAAAGTCTTGGCGACTGGCGGATCGAAACGCGGAGTCGGAGCGGCCCTGTGTGGTATTCACGACCCGCGATTCACTGCCATCTTGCCCGTCGTCGCTCCAATCCTAGGGAATCCCGGAGGAGATTTTGTACAGGGGACAGTGCACGCGGAGGAACTGCGACTGAACGCTCAGTTTCTCGACCGCTTGCTCCCCGGTCCCAATCCACTGGGGCTCCCCGCCACCGCTCGACAAGCGCTCATGGAGGCCGAGGGACGACGGGCCACTCAGTCGATCACCCTCGGCGAAGCGCTAGCGGCAGGATGGTCACAAGCTGAGATTTTGCAAATGAATGACGCAGCTTGGAACGGCTCGCGCATCACCGCGCATCTCGATCAAGTGCGAGCCCGCAGCCTAGAATATTTTTATCATGTCGGCACCAACGACAATGTCTGCCCCAGTCTGCTAGAACTCGGTCAAGCCTATCCAGATTTTCCAATCTACATCCTCCCTGGTGGTCAACACGGCGGTCCACAAACCAGTGGCTTTACACTGCAGACACCGACGCAAAAAGAAGTCTCCGAGAATCTACTCTATTTCGCCAGACATCATTTCTTGGGTGAAGGCCAGCTCCCCAAGTCACCACACATCGACTCCAGCTTCGATGACCAGCGAGCCACCTTGACCGTGAGCGTGCGATTGTCCGAGCCGATAGAAACGCAGCACAATCAACTTTCCTGGTGCGAGAATCGCAGCCGACCCTACACCTATGCCGCCACCTACGATCAATGGCGTACTCTACCGCTGACCTCTGAAGCTGACGGACACTTTACAGCCGAGATTACTGTCCCTAACTCAGCCACGACCATCGACTTCGTGACCACGCACAATCTACAACAAGCCACTGGTAGTTTTCACTTCTCATCTCCCTATCAACGTTGGAGCCGAAGTAAAACGACTTCATCCAACTGAGACGAACTCCCCGTCCTACTGAATTTCCTCAAGCGTTACTTTGGGACCACGCAGTCGTACGTGACATTTGTAGTTATGCTCGCGATTGCTGCATCTTTTTGCCGCACATCTTTTTGTCGAAACCTGTTGGGCAGGACCACTTTCGGCCACAGTATCAGCTGATTTGCACACAACCGATGCTCTCCAACTAGACTACAATACTGGTCCCAACCCCTCTGGTATCGATAGGCCTTTGCAGAACAAACGGCTATGAACCAACTCGACTCCCGCCTGCTCGCAACTCCCCCGAAATCAACTACGGCCGAACGTCTGACCTCGCTCGATGTCTATCGTGGAAGCGTGATGTTATTGCTTGCCACTCATGGTCTCGGCCTAGTCTTACTGGCGCGCGACACAGATTCCGCGCTAGTCGACCGGCTGGCCCTTCACGTTTCTCATCCCGACTGGATCAGCCAATTTACCCTCGTTGGATTTTCGCTCTGGGACATGATCCAACCCGCCTTCATGTTTATTGTTGGCGTGGCCGTCCCCTTTTCGTTTGCCAAACGCCGCGAGTTGGGAGAGAGCCGTGGACAGATACTCCGCCACGCGCTCCGTCGCGCATTGCTGTTGGTGCTTCTCGGTGTCTTCCTGCAATCGCTCCGCGCCAGTCAAACCAATTGGCTGTTTACCAATGTACTCTCCCAAATTGGTTTGGGTTATGGTTTGCTCATTCTCATGGCGGATCGTCACTACAGCACGCAACTGATCGTGGGGTGCGTGATCCTCGTCGCCAGTTGGCTCATCTACGCTCTTTATCCGATTACGGACATGGCGGACTTTAGGGGAACCAGCGAGTCGCAGATTTTGCCAGGCTTTTACAATCACTGGTCCATCCACACCAACGTCGGCGCGGCCATCGACCGCTGGTTCCTCAATCTTTTCCCCCGTAGCCAGCCATTTGAGACCCAGCCGGGAGGCTATCACACCATCAACTTCATTCCCTCTAGCGTCACCATGCTGATGGGTTTGATGTGTGGACAATGGCTACGAGATAATCGCACTGAGCCGCGCGAAAAAATACGCCGACTCGTATTGAGTGGCGCCGCCTGCTTAGCTGTGGCGTTGTTACTGAGTTGGACGGTATGTCCCATTGTAAAACGGCTGTGGACGCCATCGTGGACACTGTATAGCGGAGCTTATGTAATTTGGTTGCTGGCGCTGTTTTACTGGGCTATTGATGTGCGGGGTTGGAAACGCTGGACACTTCCTCTGATTGTGGTTGGCATGAACCCACTGGCGATGTACTTCATGGGCCAAACCCTACACGGCTGGGTTGTCGGACAGCTCCATACCCACCTCCCAGCCTTACTATTCACCAAGCCCTGGGGGTATGTGGTCGACTCGCTCCTAACAACCTGCGTGTTTTGGCTAGTCTGCTTCTGGATGTACCGTCGAAAGATATTCTTGCGTATCTAAGACTGAAAAGACGTTTCGACAAAAAAATGTGCGGCAAAAAGATGAAGTCGAACACCATGGACCTATATTTCGGGAATAAATTTGTGAACTAGTGCTTGAACCATTCTTGATGTTGGAGTTAGCGGTAGTGGACGAGGTTACGAGTCCCTTGAATTTACCGAATCGCACGGACTCGTAACCTCGTCC
>JBGSJT010000366.1:0-21934 GCA_041741715.1 Pirellulaceae bacterium
AATGCGAGCGGAGAGGGGGATTTCCCTCCCCGTCGCTGGGGCTCCGACCCTCCCCTCCGAAAGTCACGTCGAAAACGACGTAACTTTCGGTGGGAGGGTGAGTTGCGATAGATACATGGTGGCGATCAGCGAGAATTGTCAATTTTTCCCAAAAAAAGTGTAAGGAAAATCGGCTTTCTCCGTCTTCTTTATATTCGCGAATGAATTGTGGCTTTTCCATGCAACTGTTTCCAACACAGGAGAGATGAAAATGAAGAAGTTGAATCCGACGAAGTTGAACGCGATCGGTAGAGTACTGGCTGCGTGCGTAGTGTGGGCGATATTGGCTAGTCACGGGGGATCGACTTGGGGGCAGGAGGCCGTGCAACCGCTACCGCAACAGGGGACGGTTCGGTCGGTCGACGCGATCCTCCCATCCGCTGAAAGTGCTGTCGAAGCAGTGCAACGGCCATCCGAAAAGAAGGGTGTGTCGACAACCATGATGCGCAAGCCAACCGCCCGTAGACTGCCACCCTATTTCGCTTCCCTGGTAGATAGCCAACAACGTGAGGCCATCTACCAGATTCAAGCCAGCATGGCCGATAAGATTGCGGAGCTGGAGAGGCAGTTGGCGGAATTACGCCAAGTGGAGTTGCGCGAGATGGAAGGGGTCCTGAGCGACGATCAACGACTACAGTTGGAGACGTTGCGTGCAGCGCGGACTGCGAAAACAAAACAGCCGAGTAGCCAAGTATCGAGCGACGAATAACTGTTGCCTTAACACGTAGCTGCGGTCGCCAGACGGCAGGGAGTCAACGTTCTGGCGAACGTAGCGATAACAGCTATTTCCAGCACGATGCTATGGAGTGTCGAGCTGGTATTGTGGTGATAGGACGGTCAGGCTGGAAAGCTTGAAGTACGCGGGAGGGGATTTGCAAGTTGGTCGCGTTTGGGACGTATCCCCAACACTAAGCCACCAGCCAGTGAGGCAACGACCAGAGTCGTGGTCTGCCAGCGGCTCGGAGAGAGCTCATCTGCCAGCCCTAGTGCGATACCATCAACGGTGTCAACAGGGACATCTGCGGTGGTCAAGCCGCTCGACAATTGGAGGGGCCCCAACAGGTGGCTCTCAGAGTTGGACGCAGTACGAGCCGCGAACGAGGAGAGGGTATTGAGGAAGTAAGTGGAATCGATGTCTGATGCCTGCACGAAAACTTGATAGATTGCAGAGGCGGGCAACTTGGCTCGCGCAGCAGAGCTGTGCGCACCAACTAACTGCGAGAATTCCAATTGAACCATCCCCGGCGGACTCGGTAACTTAACGACAGCTTCGTTCGCTTGATCGGACGTACTTTGACCCGGCGACGCAATCCTCCGCGCTTGAACCTGGTCTGCTTCCACAGAATCACCGTCACTGAACTCAATGACCATCATTTGTTCGGATAATGATTCGAATGGGCTGCGACTCAATTCGAGGTCCTCTTCCGAAGAATTCTGCGCAGAGTCATCCGGAGTGCGCCGCTGGCCAACAGCATCGTCAATCGAAGTGTTTGGTGTCGTGGGGTCGGCAGCAACCAAGTCCCCATTAACCAGTCGATCGTTAGGCTCCGTAGTTGTGCGACTTGTGGTAGCATTCAAATCATGCGCATGTAGATTGGCAGTGGATGGAGAACGCAAACTCTCCAGCAGAGAAGTACTCGAAGTACTAATGGACGAAAAGCCAAACCATTGCGGTGGATTATTCAACTTGGCACGCATCGACACCGAGTTGTCGGGATAAATTGTAAACGAGAAAACCAGATTGCTGCGGCTGGGAATACTTGGTGCCGAAACCAACGCTGACTGCGCACTCGCGTTGGTGGTGCCTACAACGCCCGCCGCGTATTGGGATGTCCCCCGATCGACTGGAGTGTCCAATTCAACAGTGTAATTCGTAATCCGCACCGGACGACCATCGTCGGCAATCCCCGTCAATCGGTCGCTGCTCGATTTCGTTGGCGATTGATGCTGAGTCGTCATGACATGCTCAAGCGCAGACTCGATAAACGATTTCGCCTGCGTCGTAAATTCGGCGATCGGGCCAGGCGCAAACTCCGCCGAGCCAATCAACGCCGTCAACAACGCTCGGTGTTCCAGTTGCTCGCAGCTCAAAAGGCGTCTACCCGCGAATGAACGCTTCCATCCAAATGAGTTGTCGCGCATGGCACAGTTCCTAAGACGAGGTCTATCAATGAGGACTGAAGACATTGAACTGGATCAGAAGCCCATTGGCAATAACCTTCGTCGGGGTGCACCTGCCCGTATTAAAGAGGGAGAAAAACAGGAGCAGCTTCCTGTCGTAGCTGCAGTCGCCAGACTGCAAGGAGTCCAAGAGTTCGAGGCGTATTGCCAGCATCACGCTGCGGTCGACCTGGGGAGTTCCCAAGCGACTTGCTCAATGCAGTCAATGTCGACACAATCGGCTTGTGCTACGGCACCGGCCACCAAGGATAGATCTGCCAATTGCACAATCCGCCGCGCGATCCCATGGCTCAGTTCCTGAATCCGCTCGACTGCCTCGTCGGTGAAAATTGGTGTTAAGCGTCCTAAGCTGATGCTTGTCCACGCTAAAAATTCTGCGGATTGCGTGAGGTCCCAGGGGGTTAGTTCAATTTGAAGTTCGCAGCGGTCCATGATACCGCGACTCACCGCGCTGGCCATTTGTGTCTCGACGGCGAATACAACTGTCAACGGAAAGTTCATGGCCAACAGCCGCGTCAAGTCGGTTTCCACAGCTGTGGTCGCACTCTCGGTATCGTCGATCAGGAGCACGGTCTGTGTCCCTTCGCGACGCGCGGCCTGGAAATAGTCACAAATCGATTTCCAAGCAGCCTGGGTATCATCGATCCGGCGTTGCCCTGAAAGACGCACTGCCAAATTGCAAAGCAACTCGCCAGGTGAAATCCCCAACAACGAAGCGCGAAACATCTCAAGATTGGGGATATCATTGCCAATCGGAGGATTGGCGGCACAATACTGGAGGATCGCCGTTTTGCCAACACCGCTGACTCCCGTCAACGAACCAACGCTACGCCGATTGCTAACGAGGAATTCAATCCGCGCCAACGCTTCTTCTACGCTAGCTCCACGAAACAAGGCCGAACCGGTAAAGGGAGCACTGCTTAGTTGCCAGTAACGCCAGTAAGTCACTTGTCGGTCCCTTTGCTTGCGAATCAGATGCATCGTGAGTAGTTCTGTGTCGACCGGAGTGCTGGCCGCTACAACCTACCTTATCGGTACAATCGTCGCTCCGCCCCCCTCAACTTCAGTCAATTCTTCGTGTAGCAGAAGTCGCCAAACCATGTCTATCGCTCGTTTCTTTCACTCGCCTCTGCCGACTGGCGGTCAAGTCGATTTGGCTGACGCGGAAGCTCGTCATGCTAGCAACGTGTTGCGATTGTCCGCCGGAACAGAGATCGTGTTGTTCGATGGCCAAGGTGGCGAGGCGCGAGCCATCATCACCTGCGTCACCAAACGAGCGGTGCAAGTTGAGATTGTCGAGCGAACTGACACCAATCGCGAATTGGCTCAGCCGCTTCAATTGTTGGTGGCGCTCCCCAAGGGAGATCGTCAAAAGGTACTCGTCGATGGACTGGTGCAGCTGGGGACCACACAGTTGACACCACTCTCCTGCGCGCGTGGCGTGGCCCAGCCCACCGGCAGCGCTCTGGAGCGTTTGGAGCGGAGCGTGATCGAGAGTTGCAAGCAATGTGGTCGCAATCAATTGTTAAGCATTTTGCCACCGCAGTCGATCTCCGAACTGGTCGCACTGCACGTGAATGATTTTCAGGGTTGGTCGCTGCTGGCCCATCCCTACGGTCAGTCCCGTTCGTTGCGAGAAATTGACGTCAGCAGTGATTCCGTTAGTCATTGCCCAGGCGCGCGAGTAGCGATTGGTCCCGAAGGAGGTTTTACGGACAGCGAAGTGGCCATGCTGTTGGACGCTGGCTGGACGCAAGTCGCGCTCGGACCACGCGTTCTGCGAATCGAGTACGCCGCACTACAAGTCGCCGCTTGGTGGGCTGCAATGCAGAGTTGATCCATTCCGTTGCAAGATCGCAGGTGGTCGGCGGAGAGTCTTCATGTTTTTCATCTTTTTGCCGCACATTTTTTTGTCGGCGAGTTTCGAGCTTGCTCACTTGTTGGTACCGCCGCGTCGATGTTGGGTCCCGATTGCTATTGCTCCAATAGAATAGTCAGGCAAAAAAATGTGCGGCAAAAAGATGAAATGCTTGAGGACGATAGCGATTTGAGCAATACGAAAATCAAGGGGACAGCGGCTGTGGGATGTGTCGCGCATCGAAGTTGTAATTTCCGGGTTCGGGGCGGGCCCACTGGACGGCGTTGCCGATGATTCGTTGCACTTGAGTGTGATAGTAGATGGGATAGGTCTCATGACCTGGTCGAAAATAGAAAATTTTCCCTTGCCCACGTCGAAAGGTGCAACCGCTGCGAAAAACTTCGCCGCCGGCGAACCAACTGATGAGCAGCAATTCATCCGGCGGTGGGATATCGAAATGTTCGCCATACATTTCAGTCGCGGGAAGTTCGACGAAATCTCCTTCAATACCTTGTAAGATCGGATGTCCGGGAGCCACGATCCATAACCGCTCCAACTCCCCCGCTTCGCGCCACCGCAACATGCAGCCAGTTCCCATTAGGCGTCGGAAAATCTTCGAGCCATGACCGCTGTGCAGTACGATTAGTCCCATCCCCTCCAGAATGCGGCGCTGCACGCGATCGACCACGGCATCCTGTACTTGATCGTGGGCCGCGTGTCCCCACCACAGTAGTACGTCGGTTTTATTCAACAGTTCTTCGCTGAGCCCATGTTCCGGTTGATCGAGGGTGGCGGTCGTAACTTCGGCGTTGGGCCCAAGCTGTTCACGCAGCGCAGTCGCCAAGACCGAGTGGATTCCATCAGGGTAGACGGCTTGCACGATGGGGTTAGTCCGTTCGTGCACAAATTCGTTCCAGACAACCACACGCATGGTATACTCCTATCTTCTCCTAGCATCGACCGACAGCCGTCTGTCGCGGTTTAAACATAGCTGCGGTCGCCAGACCGCAGAGATTCGACGTTCTGGCGGACGTAGCTACAACTTTTTCGACCACACCTGGACGCACGCTCATTATGCACAAATTCAATTCGACAAGTTGTCGCTCGGCCACGTTAAAACTCAATCTGCTGGTACTGGCCGTTTGTGGGACAGTCAGTTTGACTTTACTTTCGGCCTCCGTGGCGCAAGACGCGCATCGGTATCTTGGCCAAGGGACGATGAGTGGCGAAGTGACAGCCAATTCGCTGCTGGTGCAAACGCGACTTACTGCCACGGAACGGCTGGATGACGACGGCGACCTTCCGGGAGCACCGGGTCTGGTGGCGTTTCAGTGGGGGACGACGCCGGATTTGTTGGATGCTCGAAACACCGAATTTGTGCCAGCCGTTGCCGAGCGAGACTTCATCGTGCGTGCTCAGCTAAAGGATCTACAGCCGGGGACTCTGTACTATTTTCGCGCCATCTACGGCAGCGATGCTCAACACACAACCACAGGGCCGATCTGTTCCGGCAAGACACTCCCTGGCGAGCAGTCGGAGGCGACGGTCCGGTTCGTGATGGGAAGCTGCATGAACTACAACAAATTCATGTTCGGCAAGGAGGGAAAGGCGTCTGGGCCAGTCACCGCCACTGCCGAGGATAAGCAACTGGGGTATCCCGCCTTTGCCTCGATCGCGCGGCTCAAACCTGATTTCTTTATCGGCACAGGAGATATTGTCTACTACGACAATCCGAAGAACAATGCCGAGACGCTGGCGGAATTGCGGCAGTGTTGGCACGAGCAGTTTCGTTTCCCGAGGATGATTGAGTGCTTGGCGCATGTGCCCGCCTATTGGTCCAAGGACGATCACGATTTTCGCTTCAACGATTCGGATCGCCTTAGCGAGCGTCTGCCACTTCCTAGTACTGGTATCGAAGTATTTCGCGAGCAGTTACCAATTCTCCCCGCCGATGATCGCCAGTCACCGACCTATCGCACGCATCGCGTCAATCGCTATCTGCAATTGTGGTTCAGCGAAGGTCGCGATTTTCGCTCGCCGAATAAGATGTCTGATGGACCTGATAAAACATTGTGGGGTGCCGAGCAGCGTGCATGGTTGCAAGATTCACTCAAACGCAGTGACGCGCGATGGAAAATTCTGATTACGCCCACTCCCATGGTTGGACCCGACGACGCCTACAAGACCGACAATCACGTCAACTTGGGTGGCTTCCGAACGGAAGCCGATCAGTTCTTTGCGTGGCTCAACGAAAACCACATTCAGAATTTTTATACCTTCTGCGGCGATCGCCATTGGCAGTTTCATAGTGTGCATCCCTCTGGCGTCGAGGAATTTGCGTGCGGCGCACTAAACGATGAAAACTCGCGCGATGGTGTCCCTCCAGGAGATCCTAAGGGGACCGATCCCGAGCGGTTGATCCGTCAACCTTATACCTACGACGAGCCAACGGGTGGTTTCTTAGTGGTTGAGGCGGGAGCGGAGTTGAAAGTCGAATTCCGCGATGATACTGGAGAGATCGCCTACCAAGTCACTAAAACTGCCCAGTAGGCGGACGCCAGAAAATACTTACTAGTGGTCTGTCAAGAATTAATTTTAGGGGTATCTGAACAGTCACACTTGGCAAACGTGTCTCACTTAATATCCCGGTTCTTACGACCATATCGATTATAATGGACAGTCGGGGTGATTTTTCCAGGAAGAACTTCGCGGGTGGCAACTGGAACTGGTTTAAAAACCTGTACCGCTTGCGTAACATAGATAAGGTGGCGATGGTACACGCAGAACCGACCCATACTATGGTTGGAAGTGAACCCCATTGCCAAGCAGTCACCGCGCCGGGGCTCCCGCGCACAAAATCTCATCTCTACAAAGCCAGCTTGGATGGTTTCGATCGCTCGGCAGTTCCAAATGTTCTGGGGTGCGCACTTTTGTGGCGTGCCCACCGCAAGGTGCTGCGCACTGACGGAACTTTGGGTTTCTGGCACTAGCCAAGTGTCGAGGTCTCGCGGAGTTGTTCCGTGGGGTGCCTTGATTCTCGCCTGTCTCCTAAGTGTCTCCTCATCACTTACTCATGCTCAGAGTGATCCGGAGCAGTCCTTCTCACCTGGCAATTCGCTGACTCCACTCCCGGATGTTCTGAGTGAAGGGACACTGCAGCCCAAGGCGCGCTTGTGGCTGTCCGATCGTGATGGCAATCAAATCTTGGTCCCTGAGGAAACTGCGGAAGACTATTTCAGCGCGCGCAGTCAGGCTGGAGGTGGGATGGGATTGCCGCCAGCGGTGCTGAAGCAAGTCGAAGTCGAAGCGAATGTCCAGGGAGCTGTCGCGCATCTGACCGGCAGCTTCTCAGTAGTACTATCGCAAGACTTCGCTACGACGATCAATTTGGCATTTGGCTCGGTGCAACTCAGTCAATCATCCTTTACTGGCGAGGCTAGCCAGAATCGCTTGCAGACTTCGCGCGACGATCCTGGTTGGCGGTGGATTCTGCTCGGCGAAGCCAACACAACGCACACCGCCACGCTCACCGGAGTGTCACGCATTGCCAGCGATCAGGAACGTCGCAGCCTGCGCATTTCACTCCCCTCCGCTCCGTGCAAATTGCACGTGACGTTGCCGGGTACCGCAGAGGACCTGCGAGTCCGTAACGATGACGTGCTGCAGCGGAGAGAGTCGGCGGGCGAGGTCGTTGAGGTCGAAGTGAATTGCCGTGGAGGTGAGTTCACGCTTTCGTGGCGCGAACGCGCCGACCTCCCACAGGTTGCAGCCATCGTGGCGACGAGCACGACGAGGTTCGAAGTGGTTGACCCGACGGGGCCGTGGTCGGCGACAACCACACTCAACATTCGCTGGCACGGTCGCGACGCGGCCAGCCAACTCCGCATCGAATTGCCCGCTGGCGGAGAGTGGGGCGCACTCCCCAACTCCGACCCCGAACGCTATATGATCCTCGGTCAGGACGATTCTCTCCCGTTAACCACAGCGGACACTGCCACCGGGGACACTGCCACCGGGGACACTGCCAACGGGGACACTACCAACGGGGACACTACCAACGGGGACACTACCAACGGTGAGGCGGCGGCGCAAGTCACTCCGGTGGCTATGACTTTGCTGCTAGAAAACTTTGACGTGACCCGCAACGATGCGTTGACGATCGAGTTGGAATGGGACTGGGTTCCCACATCTGTTCAATCGAATTCAGGCGCCATGGAGGTCAAACTTAAGACTCCGCTATTGCACGGGGTCGACCAACATACAGGTATCATCGACTGCGTAGTTACTTCCGCATACGCCGTCGTCTTCAATGAGGGAGATGGGGCGCAGTTGGTTCACCAAGCGCCATTGATGGATCCGTTTGCGCGACACCAACTGCAATTCAAGTTTGATCGCCAAGCATTCGATCTGGATATCACCTTCCGTCGCGAGCAGGTCTTGCCCACCATTCGCCCAACCTATCTGGTGAACGTCGATCGCAATAAATTAACTTTGACGATGTGGTTCGACTGTTCGTTCGACACTAATCAGCCGCAGATGGAATTGGGTTTGGTGCTCGACGAATGGATCATCCAGGAGAACACGGCGCGGATGGTCAGTGATCCGAAAGATTTGTTCTCGGCCGAGGGTGACGTGCTACGGGTGATGCAACAGGTCGATCGAAACTATGTGATTCGATCGGCGGGTGGAGCGTCCAACAATTTCGGCGGCTCGCGTCACGTCGATCAAACTTGGCGGGTGGTGGCCGAACGCGCCTGGTCTCCCGAGGATCATGAGCTGTATTTTCAAGTTCCCCGCATCATTCGCGGGCGGGTCAATGGTAATCCTGAAATCGATCATGGCTCAGGTGCTTTGCTGGTGACCAACGCCAGCAACGTGCTGCTCACTTGGCAGGAGACGGCTGGCACAGGTTTGCAACGCGACTCATTCTCGACCGAATATCAGCGCTACGCTAGCCAAACCGGCGCGCGCAAGCCAATGGTCTATCGCTTTCAAAGTAGTGAAACAACTCCGCGCTGGGCTGGTAGTGCGGAACTGCTACCTCGTCAGGTGACTGTCGAGCAAGCGCTAGAGATAGGCGTCGGCGGAACACAGATTTCGATTGCACAGAATTTTGGTCTGCAAGTAGCCAATGAAGCCCTGGGGGAATTGCGTTTTGCTGTACGCAAGGATGCAGCGGAGAGCCAGCCCCCCCAAGTGTTGATCGACGGCCAATTGGTTTCGACTCGCTTGCTGGCAGACATTTCGGAACGTGAGTTAGAGGAGCAGTTGTTGGCCAATGGTGACCAGGAATTCCAGTCGCCCATCGAGGTGACGGCCAGCGGTTCTGGCCCAATTGGTTCCGACTCGGTCTGGCAGACCTATCAAACCTTAGGAAGTCCCGGTTTGCTTGGTGCCTCGCAGGTTCAAATTCGCAGTCAAGTCAACTGGAAACCCAATCCGCACGGACGCACTTTCGACCAGAGTGAACCGGTCCGCGACCCTCGGCCGGGTACACCGGAAGAAGTGCCGCCAGCCAGCATGTCTGAAGCAGAAGCCACGCAAGTAGAAGTCCCGTTGGCACAGCTCCTTTTGCCCAGTGGCAGTCGACGCACGCGGCAGACATGGACACTGAGAACTGACCCGCAAGTGGAAGCTATGGCCAGCGCGGGATTGGCTGCCGATTCGCCTTCCAATGGCCAGCGTGCAGGCAACCTGGATCTGGCGCGGAGAGTCTTGCAGTTCGATCTACGTCCCCGCCGACTGTTGGGGACCGCGCGCGTGCGGCTAGAAGTGAGTTGGCTGCAGACTTTTGTGAATGATCAAAAACGTCGCGAGCGATTCGTAGCTCGGGTTGTCACCAGCTCCGACGAATTGCAATTGAAGTTACCTCAAGCGGCAAACATTCGGGCTGGCGATGAATGCAAGGTTTCGGTCAACGGCCTTAGGAGAGACTACAAGTATGACCAACCGACCGATATCGTGATAGTTCCGCTCAACGGCGGGGAAGAACAAACATATGTGGTGGAGGTCTCGTACTTTCTGCCCGATTCCCTCTCCTGGCTCTCCTTCTTCAATGTATCTCCGCCGGAAATCCTTGGTGCCGAAAACGCAGAGCAATTTTATTGGCAAGTGCTGACCCCCTCGGTCAATCACTTAGGTTGGAGTCCCAGCGAATTGACCGCCGAGTGGGTTTGGCAATGGTCGGGTTGGTGCTGGAAGCGGACTAGTCAACTCAATCAACGCCAGTTGGAAGAGTTGATCGGCGCGCGGCCTCAAGAACCCCCGCCAGCGTCAGCCAATAGCTACGTGATGAGTGGGCGTGGAGTGAGTGGTTCGGCCAACGCGTGGATACTGTCCCGCTTCATTCTATGGATTCCCGTGGGACTGTTGGCAATCATGATCTCTTTCGCCGCCTTGAACTATCCCTTCGTGCGCAGGCCGGGGTTCGTGTTTGGCTTGGCCATAATTCTGGCTGGCCTTGCCACGCTGTGGCCCGACTTGGCTGCCTTGGCCGGGCAAACGGCGCTGCTCTCTCTGGGGTTGGTAGTCATGGTATGGGTATCTCAGGCTGCCGTCGACTCGCGAGTTCGCCGTCGCAGTGTCTTTTCAGCCCGACCCTCCACCTACGTTGAGCGGAGTGACCATTTCTCAGTTGCCCGCAGCGGTCGAGCATCGCCGCCACCGCAACTGCATGGGTCGTCGCGCGGGACAAGTGGAGGATAATGGATGCCTACTAACGCTCCTGCTTGCCCTGGTCACCTTATGCGGCTGCTCGGTCTGTGGTTCCTTACGATGCTCCACGCCCCGAGCAGTTTCGCCTGGGCCACGCCACCGAACAATTGGGAGGTGATGCGGGTCTTCGTGCGTGACGACCCGGAACAAATTAGCCGCATTGTGACGCGTCATTACGCAACCGTCCTGTTGGTAGACTTGGCCCGAGAGCTAGCCGAACACAACGCGTCGCGCAAGGTCTCCTTGCTCAAGACTCCGGTCCTGGAGGAAGCTATCTACATCGCGAGGTTGGAGGGGGACCTCATCATTTCGGATCAATCGCGGTGGAAGTTAAGTGGCCCTCAAAGGCCGCAACCGATGGATTTGGGGACTCTGTCGCTGGCGCTGCGCACTCCGCGCGGAATTGCGCCAGGGGGATTGCAATTGGCCGATCACGCACTGTTTTCTCCGAGCGGCGGAATAGAATTGCCAATCCCCGTGGATCAGGCACCCTATTGGTTTGGATTTTCCGTCAGCTCACAACTTCGGGAATCGGAACGCGTGTTTACCTTTGGCGTTCCACCGGCAGTTACCGGGAAATTGTTATTGTCGACGCCTACCTCGGTGGAGCTCAGCTCACCCACGCTGGTGATCGAGAAGGTAACTTCGCTAGGGGACCAGCTACCAAACAACTGGACCGGCACTTCGGTGTCGGGCACTTCGGTGTCGGGCACTTCGGTGGCGTCATCAGGGAGCACTGGGCAGTGGTGGTTGGTGCACCTGGGGGGAGTAAGTCAGGTCGAATTGTTGGCCAATCAAAAGGGTGACGACAATCGCACTCGCTTCAAACACTTAGTGCGCTCGGCCACCGTCGACTATCTGGGTAGCAGTCATCAGCTCGACGCGCGAGCGAAATTTGTGGTGGCGGGATATCAAGTTTCAAACCCCCTGCGATTGAGAGTCAGCCACGAGTTGAAAATCGAATCGGTACTGGCCGACGGGCTGTCGGTCCAGTGGCGTGTCGTCCCCAGCCCCCAGCGTGATTCGAAAGCCGGCGATTCAGATACTCGCAATTCGAAAACGGGTGATTTGGATTTGAGTGATAAAAATTTACTCGATTCGAATTTGATCGAATTGATGGATCTTACAAGTACTGAGCGGAATATCAACATCGAGATTCACGCGTTGTGCCCACTGAATACCAGCCGCCCAGCCAATTTGCCTGAGATATCCGTGGCCGAGGGGTATGTTTTGCAGGGCGAAAGCCAGCTGAGCGGTCAAGGGGAACTGATGGCCGACAAGTTGTTGGTTCAGGATGGCGTGGCCAGACGCATTTCCCGCAGATCGGTTTCACCGGCAGCAGTTCCGCCGGGAACCAGCCCGAGCGATTCTTCCCCCGAACCACTCATGTGGCGCGCATTCTGGTCGGGGACCCCACCTCGGTTGGAGGCCAGCTTCTCACAGCGGCGACTGCCGGCCACGGCCCGCAGCTTAACCCGCTTTTCCATTCAGACCGAATGGCTGGCAGCTAATTGCCGCATGCGCATCGAGTCGCCGCGACTGATTTCAAACGAAATACGTCTGCCCGTCGGCACGGGGTGGTTCATTGATACCGTCCGCTTGATCGGAGGTGAAGGAGATATTCGCGCACACGTCGAGGATCACGTCGACGCAACAAATCCGGTGATTGTGATCCACTGGGAAGAACATCGTCCAAGCTTAGCCATCGAATTGGAAGTTCTGGCCCACAGCCCGCGCGAGCTCAAGGCCGATACGATCAGCTTGCGTTCCCCGCGTTTGGTATCACTTCCCCAAGCCGACCAGACTGACAACTATGTGATTGAATCCTCCAACCGCTTTAGCGTGCAAGTTGGCGCGAAGTTGCTCCCCTATCAACGACAGGCCTTCGATCTTCCCGTTTGGCAACAACAGTTGCTACAACCCACAGCGAATGCGTGGATTTTCCAAGGGGTGCGTGGGAGTATTCCACCGATCAACTTGATTGCCACAAGTGGTACATTTACCAGCCAGGTCGTAACGACTGTCCGCCGCACAGCCGCCGATTCGTCCGTCACAACACAGATTCTGTGCAACCCTACCGCAGGCTCCATCGATCGCGTCAGCGTGACGATCCCACCCGGTTTACCAATGATTCGCTGGCAGTGGTCATTACGGCAAGCAGGCGAGGCCGATGATGACACGCAGCTCGTCACGGAGACCGTACTGGCGGAGTCTGACTTGGCCACAAACGATAAGCAACAACCGCAAACCATCGAATTGGAGTTACCGACCTCCCTCTCGACCCCCTTTACGCTCTTTAGTAAGCTCCCGCTGAACGCGCTCGGCTCAGACGCGGAGTTATTGATCCCGATGGTAGGTGTGCACGCAGCCGCTGGCGGAGAATCGCTGCTACTGCTCCCTCGCGAGTTGACGCATGGCTGGAAGCAGATGACGGTTGAAATCCTGGCCACTCCTCCCCCTGAAGTAGACGATACGCTGGCGGAACTTGCCCGCGAAGCACGCGACACCTCGCGCCAGGGATGGGTGACGGCCCGCTTGGAAGCCGGCACCAGCCAGTTGTTACGCCTTGAGCAACCCATCCCCGAAGCTCCTAACGGATGGATCTGGAGCGAATGGTTGTGGCATACAGTAGGTGACAATGGACAAGTCGATCATTTCGTCCAGTGGGTCGTTCAGGGAACCCAGCTCGAACCGCTGCACGTTTCACTCCCTGACGACTGGTCGGTGGAAGATGTCTGGATCGATGGGACATTGATCGACACCGGCGGCGCGACCCAGCAACTGCAGTTGGAAATGCCGCAGGGGAGTGTTAGCGGTCGCGCATCGGGAAACTTAGAAGGGCACGTTGAGGGGTCGCAGCCAGGACGAACCACAGTCACGCTACGATGTAGCAGCCGTCACCAACCGCTGCGGTGGCTAAGTTACGAACGCTTGCAGAGTCCTACTGTCTCTTTGCCGATCCTGGCTTCACGCGCGACGCTGGCCATTCCTCCATCGCGTCTAGCCGTGCGCCACCTGACAGGGGAACTGTCAACCTCTTTGTCCCGGCGACTAGTCGATCGATTGCTTCCGCAGTCGCTGTGGAGGTTGCTCGCCCCAACCAATGCACCTGCGGAAGTGGTCGCTGCAGCCGATACGCGCTTTGAGGATCAGCGATTGCCACCGGGTTGGAGCACAATTGAGCTGCCCGTCGCCACATCGACGCTCGCCACATCGACGCTCGCCACACTGCCATTACCCAGAGCGGTTACTGGAGTTGAACCGGTCCCCCAGACGATCCTGGAAGTGGGTGAATGGATGATCAGTCGCACCGCCTTGTCGGCCCTGGCGTTAGCGGTGGTGCTGATGATGGCTGCTTTTCTATGGATTGTTTTGGGCGTCTCCCTCAGGTTGTGGTGGTTGGCCGCGACACTCGGTGTGATCAGTGTGGTCGTTGTCCCCAGGTGGCTACTCCCCGCCGCGCAATTGCTTCTACTGTCGCTTAGTCTGTCGGCGCTGCTACGCTTGTGCGTCGTTGTTACCACGTGGCGCAACTCGCAGCCGCGTCCGCGAGGCCGCTCCTCAGTGATCTCGGCAGACTCGCTCGCATCCACCACATCACTAGTGTTCCTACTCTGCTGGTGTGGCTCTGCGGCTGGTCAGTCCGCCACGTCGAGCTTTGATCCGTTGACGCCGGCGGACCCGCGATTCGCGAATGGTACTAGCGCAGAGAGCGTACCCGCTCGCCCCGAAATATTCAGTGTGCTAATTCCTGTTGATGCCGAAGGTGAAGTGGCGGGGGCCTACGCCTATGCTCCGACGCGCTTGCTGGAGATGTTGGCCGGTGGCAGTGAAGGGGGGACCCGTCAGGTGACTCCCAAAATCTTGTCGGCCGACTACACGCTGCGCATGCGCCGTGATCTGTCTGGTCAGCCGGACCAAATTCAGGAATTGTCGGTCGAGTTTCGCTTGCAAGTCACCCAAACTGAAGTTGAACTCCGCTTGCCATTCGATAGCAGCCAAGTGCAATTGCAACGCGGAAGCGTCTCCGGGCAAGAACTTTACGTGGGAGATCGATGGCTCAGCCAGCTCTCCGACGCGGTTGTGTTTCGCCCCAACCAAGTTGGCAGTCTGCGTCTGCAATTGCAGTTGATTCCGCGTGGCGTGACAGTTTCGGAGAACCAAGCCAATCTGCGGTGTGCAATCCCCCCAATTCCCAATGCGACGCTGAGGATCGTGGCCGACAGTAATTCGATCTTTGAGATTCGTTCTAGCGGTACGGGGCGCAAGACCATCTCGTCGGTTTCGACGGAACTACTTGGCCCCTCGCCTGAGCTGGATGTGAAGTGGTCTCCAGTTTCGCAACGCAGCACGACCGGACGGGTTGTCGCTGAGATATTTTCTGACACTTGGCTCCACGCCTATGGAGGCCAAGTGAACGCGATTTGTCAAATGCGCATCGAGAATGCCCGTGCCCTTCCACGCGACTTGCACGTCATCGCCGAGGCTGGCTGGGAGCCGGTGGGAATGAACTGGAAAGATGGCGAATTGCTTGCCAGCGAAACGTCCGCGTTGGGAGGGCGTCGGGTCTATACGATTCGCTGTGGAGAGAATTGGGATCAGACCTCCCGACGGGTGTTGCGGGTGCTGATGGTTCCCCGTGACGATGCAGCCCTGGGAACACTGGCGATTCCGTTTTTCACCTTGCGCGAAGTGAGCCAAGCGCCGCTGGCGCGCACCTTGGCCTGGTCGTCCGAAGAAGGGGCAACGTGGCGTCCAGATGGCTTGGACCTCTGGCAGGAATTGACGAGCGTGCCGGGGCTAGAATGGGGCGAGTTTGAACTGGCGCGGGCTCAGCGACCGCAACTGTTTCGCGTGGTGGGGACGTTGGCGACCTCGCTACGGTCTTTCGTTCCCCCAGCCGCACCTACCATCGATGAGATGACTCAAGTCCACCTAGCCCTGGGCGAAACCAAAATCACCTATCGCGGGCAGTTTTCGCCTAGTGGGCAATCACTCCCGCTAGAGCTCGTGTTCCCGCGACAAGCGCGGGTTGAAAGCGTGCTGGTCGATGGCAACGTGACCAATTATCTCCTGTCGGAACGCGAGGACCGCGCCACGCTTGAAATACTGCCTGGCGACAAACCCGTCGCGGCCCGCATCGTGGAAGTTTCTTTGAGTCAACCTCTCGCGCTCAATCGCGACGCGCGATTGCCGCGAGTGACTATTCAAGGCTACGCCGCCACGCGGTCCATTTATCGGGTGCTGTGTGGCGTTGGTTTGCAGTGCAAGCTATCGGGCAGCTCTGAACTGCAGCTTTCAGCCGTTAGCATTCCCCCGCATGAACTGCTACCTGCCCTGGAGTCGCTTGTCGGTCAAGTCGATCTACGGGGCGAGGTTCGCGATGCCCCTTGGCTGCCACTTGAATTCCAAGTTCAACGGCGCGATGATAGTCCACTTCTCAGCTCAGTCATGGCGCTGCGGCGCTCCGAACAAGGCTGGAAAGCTACCGTGACGACGCGCTGGGAAACAGGAGATACACCACTCGACTTCGCTTTTTTCGAACTTCCACTGGCGATTCGCGATTCACTTGATCCTGGCCAGTTGCCCGCGCAATTGACTCCACTGGGCGATACAGCACGAATGACGCTGCGCATACTCCCTGCTCTCCCAGTCTCGGGAGTAACTGAAGTCACTTTTTCGTTCGCACTCCCGGCCAATTCTTCCAGCCAAACGGTCGTCATACCGGCTGTCAGCATTCTGGCGGAACAGCCGGTGCGACCTTTGTTGTTGCTCCCGGGAAAAATTGACGATCAGGCGGTCGAGTGGATTCAACTCGGGCGTCGATTGGAGCAACTCCCAGCTGGTGTGAGCCTTGCCGGTTCGACTCCCGATGATCAATTTTTCGAAGTCGACCCAGCCCAAACGCAAGTTGCTTGGAAACGCTTTGAATCTGCCAGCGACCGAGCACAACTACTGCTCGAAGACGTAACTCTTCTCAGTCATCAACACGATCACGTCGCGGGATATGTGGACTACTGGATCGCTCCGAACGGGCAATTGGAATTATCTTTGGCCATCCCCGATCAATGCCAAGTATTAGGGGTGGAGAGCGGCCAGCAGTCGGCCAGTTGGACGTTGGAACATGGCACGCTGAGTGTGCTTATGCAACCCAACTACCTCCCGCTAACCGTCCGTGTTCTGCTCCACTGGCGGGGCGCTGGCGCTGACACACTGGCATTGCACTTACCACGTTTGACCAATGCGCAAACTTCGGAGCAAACGCTTAAGTTCGCCGAGAATCGATTGACGCTCTGGCGGCTTGCGACCAACTCGCCCACTGAAGTGCGGTCGGAGCTCCTCCAAGAATCCGCGCGGCGATGGAGTGAACTGTTCATCGGCGCGATGCGCGACAGTCGCACGCGTCCGCAGCGCGAAGTAATCACTTGGTTAAAGAACTGGCATCCACAACGGGTTGGCATCGATGGGGACACTGCGATTCCTCAGGCGACGCTATCCAATCTGGCTCTCATACTTGGAAGTGACGCTGAACTGCCAGTTTCCATTTATTCGGCGAACGATTTATGGCAGTACGCCGCCTCACTGCTCGTTGCCCAAGCGGAGACACAATTGGCAGACAATGATTCGAACAGTAATGATTTGAGCAGTAATGATTCGAGCAGGGAGGCTTTGATGATTCCACCAGGACTCGGCGATGCCCCCTCCCCCTGGTCGACCACACTTCCCATTCAGATTGCGCGCCTGACATCGCAACAGGATATTGTAGTAGTGAGCCGCGATAAGGCCCCTTCGAACTGGATACCACAGGGTGTGGCCGCCGCACTGCTAGTCGTCGCATCGCTACTGGCCCTGTTCTTGGCCCGACGCGTGGGAGGCCAATACCTCAACTTGCTCGGCTCTCAGCCATGGGTCTATTGGTTACAACTCTCAGTAGTCGCTTGGTGGTTCCTGCCTCTGGCCTGGCCGAGTTGGGTGCTGGGGGCGACGGCAATTGGTATGCTTGCTAGTCAATGGCTAGAATCCCATCGTCGCCAACGGCGACTGGCGCGTCTGTGAGCTAGCTTTGGAGCCCGGCTTGGCCGATAATCGCGAAAATCATGCGAACCACTCGCTGGCGCGTCGAGCTGATATTTCTAAAGTAACAAACCCAATTTCGACGGAGACCTTATCTTGAGACACTATCCGATACGCAGCTTGCTTTGGTTGGTCATTCTGAGCCTCGTTCACACCTGGAACATGGGGTCACGCGATGCAAGTTGCCCTGCCGCTGAAGGTGCTAAGACAATCGAGTTCTATGGTTACTCAGATTGCATTTCGCTCACCAACGACACCACCCAAGCCGTGCTGTGTCCCGCCGCTGGTGGGCGCATTCTGAGTTATGCGCTGCAGGAGAGGAATATGTTGTACCTTCCTCCTGGCGACGAAGGTTGGATTTGGGACGGTAGCGCCGCAGGTAACGCACCCATGAACGCGGGGCGCTGCGATATCGGACCAGAGCAGATCGTGGCCAAGCGTCCCATACTGTGGCAAGGAAAGTGGACCGGTGAAATCGTCGGTGACCGAACCGCCGTGTTAACCAGTCAGAAAGATCCCTCGAGCGGTGTGCAATTAGAACGCAGGTTCGAATTGGCTGCCGATTCTTCCCAGTTGACGTTCACGCAGACCATTATCAACATTAGCCCTGAACCGATCGACACTTGTCACTGGAGTCGTACTTTCGTACATGGCAAGGGAACGTGCATTGTCCCTGTCTCGCGCCCCAGTCGCTTTCCACAGTTCTACGTCCGCTACGATCCACCAGGCAAGCTAATCAACTTCGCCCCCGATGATCCGCAAATCAAATTGGTCGACGATTATTTGTTGATCAACGATCATCCCCTCAATCCCAAGCTCGGATTCGACTCACACGTCGGCTGGTTGGCCTATGTCTCGCAACAGAATTTGCTATTCGTGAAAAAGTTCGCTACCTTTCCCGACCGCGCCTACAACGAAGTGGCTGGACTGACGATTTCGGTCTGGTACCCCGATCGCGAGATGGTGGAACTGGAACCGATTGGACCCGCCGAGCGCTTGGAACCCACCCAACGCGCCTCGTTCACCGAGACTTGGCATCTGCTTGAGCATAAGTATCCTGGACGCGACCAAGTGGACCCTCGGGAGATAGCCAAGCTCGTCGAACCCTTGCCAATGGGCAAGTGATCGAGTCGCATGGGTGGCACTGGCTCGGCCAGCGAACCGAGTCGCATGGGTGGCACTGGCTTGGCCAGTGAACGTCGAAGCACGAGAGCTGGAACCTCGCGACGTGTTCCAATGCGTCGAAGTAATGAATTTGATCAACCTTAGTTTTTAATACGACTCATGCTCCAACCAAAATGGTGATTGGTGGATATTGAATCGCTAGCTTACAGCATCCAAGGAGTTCAGATTCCTTCTGGCCTACATTAGAAAGCGCGCTGGGTGTTGGAGCACTTAGTGCTGCTGCTTACTTTGGTTACTTCGAGCCACTGGACCAATAGCTTGTGCATGAACCGAACCACTTCGATTTCCACTGGCCATGCCAGTGCCACCCCTTGCTCGGCCATACTTGTGTCACCCCCCAATGCCTGTACCACTCAGATGACCAACCTTAGAGAAAAGAATCCATGTCGCCATTGACAATCAAACTTGGTTTAACAGGTTGTCTCCTTCTGATCCCGTACCAGCTTCGCGCGCACGATGGTCCTCCACAACGTACTCTCCCTGTCTTTAAAGATGGTGAAGCCCAAATTGTCGAGGGATTCAAAAACGAACAAAATTGGCTGCGACACGACCTGTGGGTCGAAACGGAATTTGACTCCGATGGTGATGGTCGCCTTGATCGTGTGCATGTATCGGTTACGCGACCCGCGCAGACCGAGACCGAGCGCTTGAAACTACCGGTGGTCTACGAGACCAGTCCCTATTTCGCGGGGACCAACGCCAATGACGCCAATCATTTCTGGAATCCTCGACAGGAAGTAGGTGCTCCACCGCCGCAACGCCATCCTGCTCCAAACTTCTCGGCTAAAAATAATCGTCCGATCATCTCCAAGTCACAGGAAAAGGACTGGATCCCGCGCGGTTATATCGTCGTCCATTCTTCGTCACCAGGTACTGGACTATCGCAAGGCTGTCCCACCGTGGGTGGTATCAATGAGTCGCTAGCTCCCAAGGCGGTCATCGATTGGCTGCGAGGCAGAGCGAAGGGGTATACCGAAATCGATGGTGACGTGACTGTAACGGCGGAGTGGTGTTCCGGAAAGATTGGCATGACAGGGACCAGCTACAATGGGACCCTGCCGTTAGCCGCCGCCACGACCGGGGTGGAAGGGCTGGCTGCCATCATACCTGTCGCTCCCAACACATCGTACTATCACTACTATCGTTCCAACGGCTTGGTGCGACATCCGGGTGGCTACATCGGCGAAGATATCGATGTGCTCTACGAATTTATCCACAGCGGTAATCCAGAGCGACAAGAGTACTGCGACTGCGAAATCCGCGACCAGGAAATGCGCGCGGGGATGGATCGCGATAGCGGTGACTACAATGCTTTTTGGCAAAGCCGTGACTACCTACTTGCGCTCCCCAGAATGAAGGCTGCATTGTTGATGTCGCACGCTTTCAATGATTGGAATGTAATGCCCGAGCACAGCGTCCGCATTTATGAAGCGGCCAAACGTCAAGGCTTGCCCGTGCAAGTTTATTTTCACCAGGGGGGGCATGGTGGTCCTCCACCGCTGAAGTTGATGAATCGCTGGTTCACACACTATCTTCACGACATCGAGAACGCAGTCGAAAAGGATCCTAAAGCTTGGATAGTCCGCGAAGGAGAAAAACGTGACGAACCGACTCCTTATGCTGATTACCCCAACCCAGCCGCACAGCCGGTCCAATTTCATTTGGGGCGCGGTGGACAACAGCGGGGAGCATTGTTGAGCACTCAACTGACTAGTCCGCTGGGTAGCCAAGGGAAAGAGAGCCTGGTCGACAATTTTTCATTCAGTGGTCAAACCTTGGCGCAAGCCGAGTGGACGCAACATCGCTTGCTGTATGTCACTCCAACACTGACCGCTCCGTTGCATCTCTCGGGACACGTTGAAGTGCAATTGCGATTGTCCTCCAGCAAACCGGCCGCGAACTTGTCGGTGTGGCTCGTTTCGCTTCCCTGGAACAACGATGTGAAGGCTCCATTGACCGACAACATCGTTACACGTGGCTGGGCCGATCCTCAAAACCACGACTCGCGCACAGTTGGAAAACCACTTCAGCCGGGGCAATTCTACAACCTGCGTTTTGAACTTCAGCCCGAGGACCAGATTCTGCCCGCCGGACAGCAATTGGGGCTGATGATCTTTTCCAGTGATCGAGAGTTCACTTTGCACCCCGATCCTGGCACGGAACTGACGCTTGACCTCGACGCGACCACGCTGACATTACCCATTGTCGGCGGCAGTTCCGCGTACGCATTCGCGCTTGAGCGACCTCCAGCCCCGAAGGTTAAATCAGGTCGTTGAACTTTATTGAATGTTGTTGTTCGTGGGGGAGTCGTTCATCAATTCAATCATTCAGTAGGGTCAGCACTAGCGTGCCGAACAGAACAATCGATGCAATCGAAAGCAGCGGCAGCAGTGGAAACCATAGGACAAACATCAACAGTACGAACAATGCGTGTTTGGGTGAAGGCACAAGCCATCCGCAAAAGTTCTTGAAAGTCAAGCTGGGGTGACAGTGAATTTGGTCTACTGACACGATACTTGCGTCGAGCACGTTCATCTTTTTGCCGCACATGTTTTTGTCGAAAGTCGCAGGTAGGCCAAGCTAGGTTATTAGCTCATTGTAATCGCGCGCCACCCCGACGACCGCTACGTTCGCGAGTCCTTTTGAGAAAGCGCGCTTGGCTGGCACACTTTCACTAGTCGTTACAGCTTGTGATTAACCGATAGAGCTTGCAAGCAGGTTTCACATGGATGTGATGAGACACGGGGACTGTGTTTCAAATGCTGAGATTGCTGCGCGGTCGAGCGCGGCTCATGAGTTTTGGCGGACGATAGAGCACCATCCAGAAGGAAACCACCACGTGGCTAGGAAGCTTCCAGGGCATTTGAAATTGCATGTTGACGG
>JBGSJT010000367.1:0-6587 GCA_041741715.1 Pirellulaceae bacterium
ATGCCTGGCCTGGAATCAGAATTGTCTTGGTCCAGTTCTCTTTGCTCTAGCTCCTTCTCCAGAATTTGTATCGCGAGTTCGTGACCAATAACCGGGACGGCTAAACTCTTCCATTCACGGCCATCCACGAGAATCACCTGGATGTCTACCGCAGTCTCTGCAAGTTCGGATTTCAGAAACAACTTCGTTTCCAAGGGCGAGCTATCTAGTCGCGTTACCACTTCTTCGTTGACAAAGATCTCGCGAACCTTTCCCCAAGCAGGGTGCTTTAGCGTCAATATCGGCTGATCCTTTTCCACTGCGACTACTTCGGGAATCGCCAGGACAGGCACAGTAAATTTCATGGATTTAAACATCAATGCCACCAACCCAAGGATCGTGAGGATAGCAGCGACGAGCAAAATCAGTTGTCTAGTCGATAGCCGAGTTTTTTCACCGGTCCAATTCTTTAGGCTGTTCAACGTCTCTGGATTCGTCGCGATTTCACGGTAGACATAGGCGTAATATAGCATGCCAATCATGGTCGGAAGGATAGCCGCACCAATGAGCGTTCGCGACGATATCTCATTGAGGTTTCCAGAAAACGGCAATCGCACGACCGTCATCCAGAAAAATCCGAGCGCCATGCACCAGAACTGGGATGAAATCGCCAACGCCCACGCTCCCAGCGATACTTGATTCGGACGAAAGATTTTGGCGCCAAGCACCATCGTGATCCAAATACCGAACAGCGATACAGGGAACTGAAGTGCTTGACTCAACATCACAAATGTGTTGGTTGAGAGACTCGATGTCGGATGCAAAACCAACGAAAGAACCACTCCACCCAACGTCAGCAATATCCCGGAACGACCGAATGACTTGAGGGTGTTGTCGCGAATTTCCGATTCCAAGGGGACAGGCACAATGGTCGAACCAAACTGCATAGAGACTTTCTCGGCAGTCGAGCCTGCAAGTGAAGCATTGACCGTGGGTTCGGGATTCTTCGGCGAGAAGTGTCCAGTCGGACTATCTGCTAGCTTCAAATGATCTTTGATCCCGAGATATATCAATAGACCAAGTGGTCCCAATCCCAAGAAAAGAGCGATCACCAGGGCTTCGCGGGTGATCGTCGGTCGAGACAATAGGATTGCCATAAGAAACGGACCGAGATTCAGAAATGATAGAAGCAAGAACTCTGCTTTTCCAATCCCAAGATTTCCCTCCATTGCGGTGATGCTAAAGAAGGTCCACACAATCACGCAAACGATTGCGAAGATTCGGCTGGTCAAACGCATCCAACGAGGCACGAGGACTTGTGGCGATCGGTCAAGGAAAGAGAGTGGAGAAAACTCGGATACCGACGGGACAACTGATTCTGGAACTCGTTGTGAGGTGGCGCCATCGCGGTAGGGAACTTGCTGATTGATCGCCGAGTGTGATCCAGACTCGCTCGGGTGCTGAATTCGGGAGAGATGCTGATCCAAAATCGCCGCTAGGTCTTCGGCGGATTGAAAACGATGTTCTGCCTTCTTCTGAAGAAGCGAGTTGACAATCTCAATTAGCCAAAGAGGAATCTCGGGGTTCCGCTCGGCGATGGGTCGTGCCTCGTCTTGGGTTACTCTTTTGATCACGTGAGCGATGCTGTTACCGCGAAATGGACTGTGGCCGGTACACATCGCGTACATGACGCAGCCCAAGCTGAACAAATCACTGCGATGGTCGACGCGTTCGCCACAGGCTTGTTCCGGCGACATGTACTGAGGCGTACCGGAGACTTCGCCGGTGCGAGTTACGGTAATGTCATCGACGGCACGCGCTAACCCGAAGTCGGTAACCTTGACTCGTTCAACGCCGTTCTCAAGGAGAATATTAGCGGGCTTGATGTCGCGATGGATGAGACCTTGTCGATGCGCGGCTGCCAACCCTTCAGCAATTTGACGACTGATGCGCAGAATCTCTGCCAGTCGCAACGTTCCGACTCGATCCAATTTCTGTTGCAGCGACTGACCAATGACGCATTCCATCACGAGGTAGGGCGGCACGGGTTTTCCGTTGACGTCTTGATGAGCATCATCCACTGCATGGATCGTCACCACATGTGGATGACTGATAGCAGCGGCAGCCTGCGCTTCACGTAGGAAACGTCGTCGAGAGTTCGGATTCGCTGCCAATTCCGGCAAGAGAACTTTCACCGCGACCACTCGGTTCAGTTTTGGATCGACGGCTCGCAGAACAACTCCCATACCGCCTCGACCGATGACTTCCAACACTTCATAGGGTCCAATCGTTCCCAGTACACCTTCTTTATCCAACGGCTTGAGAAAACTGAGTGAGATCTCATCCGTCGGACGATGACCACCAGCGGGTGACTCAAAAAAGTCTCCAGCATCCGCGTGAGCCCGAAGCAATGCAGAAATTCGCCTTCTAAGTTCAGGGGCATCTGCGCATTGACGATCGAGGAATGCCTCTCGCTGTGTAGGCGACTCAAGTTGCAAAGCTTGAAGAAATAAGCCCTCGATTGAGTTTGGCGAAACAGACAACTCGGCAACTGGCTCGGTCTGGGCATCGTCCGAGGTCACTTTGCCATGGGCAGATAAGTTGTCCGGCTGGCTTGTTTCTTCAGTCATCCCGACAAAATATCGTAAGCGCACCAATTCTGACTTGGCTGCGTCCTCCTTCTCAAACGCTTCCATCGCATCATTGAGAGCCAGCAAGTCAGTATCGGAACGTTGTTCAGAGCCTGCAACGGAGATCTCGGCCAGCTCAACACGTTCCCAATCGCCACCGCGCTTGAGTTGTTTTCGCCGTCGAGCTTGTTCGACCAAGATGCGTTGCATTGCCAGGGCAGCAGCGCCAGAGAAGTGACGGCGATTCTGCCATGTGGGATGTTCCTCACCGGCCAGTCACAGAAATGCCTCATGCACCAACGCAGTGGCTTGTAGAGTATGGGATGCACGTTCGTTCTGCATTTGCGCCGCCGCTATTCTTCGCAGCTCGTCATAAACCAGCGGCAAAAGATCTTCCGTCCGAGCTTCCCTAGATTCGATTGCGTTCAAGATGATAGTTACGTTGGACATGGTGTCCAACTCAGACCAATGTGAGCTATCAAAGGGCAACATGACATAGGCTTTCAGTTTCAATAGTACACGGCCAGCCAGATTGTCGGCTCATCGGGCGTCGTCCATTCAACTCGATGTTTTCGGTGTGCTGGAATGTTGATGAAATCGCCGGGCTTCATCAGCTTGGCTTGCACGTCGCCGTCAAACAACAACTTGGCTTCACCTTTCAGGACGATAACCCACTCATGCTCGTCTTGATCGTACCAAAAGTTGTTTGGACTGTTGTGTCCGGTGGATACGATCCGTTCGAAGCGAACTGATTTGCTGTCGACCAAAACTGTTACGAGTTCTAAAGGCGCATTCTCGGGCAGGTTTGCGAAGAGGTTTTTCATTTCTAAATCCCCAAGTTTCATCACGACTTCTTTGCACTCAATGTAACGCTCTGTCGCAGGTGACCACTCTCGGCGAACCTCACAAAACCCGCACTTTTCGAGCACTCGGATCGAAGCGATGTTGCTGACGGCGACACGAGAATGCAGTGGGCGAGTCCGCACTTCTTCGAGCAGCAACTTCAGTGCCCGTGATGCGATTCCCCAGCCCCAGAATTCCTTGCCGACCCAGTACCCGACATGGTGCAGACCATTGGACTTAAAGCAGGAGATGCAACCGACTAATGAATCGCGGGCGAGAATTGCCCTGACGACTACGGACGGATCTCTGAGGATCTTTGACCAATGGGCGTCGAAGTCATCTATGGTGCGAGGATGGGTGAATGCCATCTGATTCGATTCGAGATCGCGTTGGAACTCGAAGAGTGTTGGCAAGTCGTTTGATTCGACTCGGCGAAGCCGAATTTCTGCGTTCAATTCGCTCAAGTTATTTTCGCCCTGAATTCAGATTCGCTACCTCGATGAAAACAGATCGTCGCAACGAGTCCATCCTTGCCAGAGTTGATGTAGGCAGGAACGTCCGCATTGATGAAGCCGTTGTCCCACTCGGACATCGATGTGAGGCGGCATCTGCCAGCAATTTGCATTTTCTTCTTCGCCATCACATGATCCCCAGAATCCAGCCTTCAAGATCAGCGACCGAGCGTTCTTCGTCGGTCAACGGCGGTGCAAAGTAGCGGTCCAGAAATTTACGCTTGTCCGATTCGGTCAGCCACCGGGCAACACAGTATGCGTCCTGCTGGTCGGCGTTCCGATCATCCTTGGGATAGCGGTTCCTGAAAATGGACGGGTAGATCTCTGCGACCACAGATTTTCCATCAGGCAGCTCCCAACCGTCGAACGGCCAGACATGAACTTTGTCGCCGACATCACTTCTGATTCGGCGCAACCATGGAAGCCCGGCGTGTGTGGATTTGGCGACCGAGCCCTGTACGTCGAACTGAAAGACGGACTTCGCCGACGAAGTCCACTTTTCGGTCAGCCTAAAGTCTTTGCTTGAGCCGGTGCGATCTGGCGGGCCTACTTCACGGTCTCGGATGAAATCGACGTAGGTATGTTCTCGGTCGGTCGGCCAGTTTTCGCAGAAATCGTCAAGGAATTCTGGCCAAGACTTGAGCTTGCATCGCTCGAAGTAGATCAGCGGGAATGAGAAGCCGTGGTCGATTCCGGCGATGAACGTAATGTTCTTGCTGGCCTGTTCGATTAGCCACTCGGAGATTTCCTTGCGGCACCAGTTCTTGTACGTCTTCTCTGTCGAAGCTGGCGAGAGGACGCGGCGAGGCTCCTCGGAGTCAAAGGCTGCGTAGACCTGCAGCGCAGGCGTGCGGGATGTTGGCGTTTCCCGGCCTGAGTAATCGATGCCGATATGGAGGTCGAATGTCATACAAACATGTTAACGTGTTTCTGTTATTTTTCCTTGATGGTCGGTCCTGCCTTGTCAGGGCAAACCAATCTTTTTAATGGATGTTCATCTTTCGCATAGGAGTTGCCCAAGTAACGGCTAGCACCGAATGATCTTCGGTCGTCCGGCTCCGCTGCAGGCACGTTGCGTGGGTCGTTTCGGAACCCCACATTATTGAGCATGACAGTCAACCTATCCACGACCGACCGGCTTCTGCAGCGAATTGCTGAGGGTGATGCCACCGCGAAGGAAGAGTTGATCGCTTCACACCGGCCACTGCTACGCAAATTCATTCGTCAGCGCATTGACAAGGGGCTAGTAAAAAGGGTCGATTCTTCAGACGTTGTCCAGGAGACGCTGACCGAAGTTTCTAATCGGCTTGACGATTTTCTGTCCCGCCGACCGATGCCTTTTGCGACTTGGCGTCGCAAGACCGCTTATCAAAACTTGATCCGCCTGCGACGTACTCATTTGTATACCGAGAGCCGCACCCAATTCCGCGAACTTTCGATACCTCGATCAGGATCACTCGTGATCATTGATGCATTGTTGCGATCTGAGGATGGTCCACTGGATAAGTTGGTGCGTTAGGAAATGGTCGACGCTCAACAACAATGGGACAAACATCACCGCCAGCGGTGCGGCAATCGGTTCGTTTCCAGTCGCGAGCGTCCATGGCATCGTGGTAACTGAACAGTTCGCCCCAGGCGGACAGTCGCTGATTATTTCGGGAACGGCGGGGTTTTCGCTGTCCAGCGGTTTCAGCACTTCCGGCATTGAAACGGTCACGATTGCCGTAGCGATCACCGTCACGGGAACTGGCGGTGGCGATGCTTCCAGTGGCAGTAACCGTGGCGTGTGGCTGGGCTCCGCAGGACGGATCGAAAACGAAGGTGTCGGAAGCGTCTTCGTCGAAGGCATCGGTGGCCAAGGGCCCGGTGGTTTCAATCGTGGTGTGTTTGTCGAAAACAGCAATACACGAATTGCGAGTGCAAACGGCAATCTGACCGTCATTGGTACGGGCGGCGGCACGTCGGTGAGCGACAACGAATACGGTGTTCACTTGACGGGCAACGCGAAATTGATCGCCGGCGGAACGGGGACCATCAATGTCGTGGGCAACGCGGGCTCAGGATCGGGAACCAACAACAACGGTGTGTTTGTCACCGGATCATCGACAGAAATCGTTTCTGGTGGCGGATCGATCCAGGTGACAGCGAAAGCCTCCTGGCGGGGCTGCTTGTGTGCGGTCGCTGTGGTCGTAACATGAGCGTTGGCGAGCGGTGACGACCACCTCCGAAGATCGCCAAACGATCGCGCGTCTCCTGTTGGATCGAGTGACAGAACTCACTTAACCGCGCATGAATGGTGGTTGAGCGAGTTGGCGATGGAACTGAAGATGCCGGTCGCAACATTGCATCATTTTGTACACTGCATACAGGCCGAAGCGAAGGAACGCATTGTGAAAGGGAGATCGAACTATTCTTCCGAATGATGAAACAACTGCTGGGCTGTCGCCATTTGCTGAGCACCAAACCTGGCGGTGTCGAGATTCAAATGTATCTGGCAATCATCGCGTGCTTGTTGATCTTGATCTACACCGGCGGCCAACCGACAAAGCGCACATATGAGATGATTTGTTTTTATCTACTGGGTTGGGCCAGCTTGGAAGAGTTGGAGGCACATATCGAAAAA
>JBGSJT010000368.1:0-2343 GCA_041741715.1 Pirellulaceae bacterium
GGGAAGAGCGGCAATTGCACTACGCGCTTGCGATTGCCATGGAACCGCTCAGCATCCACCAAAGGCAAAAAACCGACGGCGTCATTCGCATCAATGGCTGCAGCTACCGCTTTTTCTTGGCGGCTACGTGTTCTTAATACACACCAAGTACCCCGACTTCCGTCTGGAAAGTCCGGCCATCTGTCTCTTGCCAAGATGCAGCCGGAATCAGCGGCTTCATCCAAATCATTGACATCTGCGATGATCATTCGAGTTTGCCCACTCTCGTAAATCGTTTCGTCAGAAACCCATCCACTTGCCTTGTAGGCCGCCGAACCTTCGTTGACTGTCCCAACCTAAACGCATTAATCGATTCGTAACCATTAAAGAGGAATCAATGATTTTACGGTCGAAAATAACCCAAGCAGGCAAGCGAATCTCGATGGGCTTAGTCTGGACTCCGTCTCGGTCAACTGCGCAAAAGCTTTGCGAGCGACGAGGAAGTTCCATGAATCATAGAACACAGAACGATCGAAGCCGCACCGACCGCATCTTTTACCGGAAGATGGTCGCAAATGTCCTGTCGCTGGATACGATGATAAACGCAAGCGAAGGATCCGCAAGTCTTTGGTCACCGCGCAGTAATGACCGCGCGGAGGGCCGCAACGGGCAGCCTAGAAAGTTACTTTTCGACACCGCCCCCATCCCTCGCTCTAGATGGGGATAATGGGAGATACGCCACCTTAGGCTTGATCGCATTTAGATTCTATGAAATCCAAGGTGCCGATTAGCAAAGGAAGAAAAATAAACGTCTTGACCTCTTGAGCTGGACAGACATTTGCAGCGGCTGTGGCGGCAACTTAAAAGCTGGAAGCTGGCGGGTTGACGAAGGGCGGCTCTTGCATTGGCAGACCGCCAACGTCGACCGTCAAATCGCGGTTCGTTACGGTCGGAAGTTCCCCGAGGTAGTAGCTCTCCGGCGACGGGACTGCTGAAAGATCGGGTGGCGCGGGGAGCAGACGGTTGTCTTTCAGCTCGAAAGTAGTATCTGCACCGCCTGCGTCGGATGGTGTGCAACACAACGACGCGCGATCCCCGAGTACCCTCCATTGCGGCCTGACGTAGCCAAAATGACCCGGATCGACGCTTTTGGGTGGAACACACATGTCGTCCGGGAACGGATCGCACCGAACAGCCGGATCGCACAATTCTGGAATTCCGCACCGCGGCGCTCTAGCCGGCTTCAGGTGGTGGCAACCGCAGAGCAAAATAGGGGCCACCATTGCTAGCCAGCAAGCGGTGGCAGTTGACGCTCGCTTGGCTGCACGCGCTCCAGATTTGGAGCAAGTAGGATATTGCATATCTATAACCACCCTAAATTGATGCTTTTTAGCAAAAAAATTGATTTGCATAGCTTGTGCCCTTACCTGAGATAGGCTCCCGGATGAACATCCACCAAGGGCCGCGCAGTTCCCCGAAAGCCAAATCGCAAACAAAAACTCTGGATCGGTTTTCGCTAGAAGCCGCCGCCAAGTCCACCGCCACCAACGTTCGGTTGGTCGAAGAACCACAATCGCTGTGCCGCTTGGGTGAGCAGAAGGGTCACGCCTGCCAGTCGCTCCAGCGGAGCAATCTTCTTCGCAAGATTATTGTCATACGCCACCATGTGATCCTCAGCGATAAACAGTCGGTCGCCCGGCAAAAGCTGGTAGTTGGTCTGACTGTCCCCGCGCATGGAGACCGCTTTCCAGTCAATAGGCAATATCTGATCGCCGCCTTGCTCGTTGCGACCTGGACGGGCGATCCACATTTGCATTGAGGATCCGGGCGATAGTCCCTCTACGTTGCTGATCGCATCCAAAATCGTTTCGTTCCCCGTGTATGGAAATTTTGCAACTTGGTCACCCAATCCGGCGCCTTCAGAGATCACATAATAGAACTTGCTATTAAGTCCAAAGACGTCGACGGAGACTTTGGGCTCCGCGAGGAAACTCAAAAGGTGTTCTTCAATTGCCTGCGTGGCCTCTGGAATCGACATCCCAGCCACGCGGACTCGCCCGTACCCGCCAAGGTTTACCCGGCCATCCGGATTAACCAAATGCTGGCCTGAAATTTGTTGAAGAACAGCGATTTGAACTAAGTCAATTGCGACCGAGGGATCTTCGAATGTCTTAGAAACTAAGGCCTTTACATTTTCGCGGAGTTGGTCTGTCGTTAAGCCGGCGGCAGGCACCGAGCCAAGTTCGGTTCCAAGCGGTATTCCGCCAGAAGGATCGATCGCAACGGTAGAGCTGAACAATGGTTCGCCAACATTAGATACGATCTGCACTGCCAACGTATCCAGCGGCTGAAGCGTATACGGCT
>JBGSJT010000369.1:0-4536 GCA_041741715.1 Pirellulaceae bacterium
ACATCCTAGCCGCGACTGGAGCCAGCGCCCACAGGCTCCAGCTGAATCACAGCAGAAGCCCTCTCACTGGACGCCCCTGCATCAGTACCCCGTTGAGCATTGGGAAAAATGGGATGCCCAGGCAGCTGCCAGCTGGTTCGCCGGCTGGCGCAGTCGCGTACCGAATTACGGTTGCGCCTGCCAGAAGAACTTTGCAGCGTACTGTGATCAGAACTCACTCGACTTTTCATCCGCCGATGCATTCTTCGTGTGGACAGTCGCCGCTCACAATTACGTCTCGCTCAACCATGTGCAGCCAAGGAAGTTGCCAATGACTGTCGAGGCTGGCAGAGGCAATCAAGACGCGGTTTCGATCGCAAAGGAACTCGACGCGGCACGAGACGGACAGCTTCACCCAAACTCCGTCCGCATAGGCTGCGGCGTATGCGATGCAGTAAACTTCTTCCTCCATAGTGCAATAAGTGGTGAATTCGGACCAGACGACAGTCGCGACGGTCGGTCCTATGCGTTCTTGAAGAACACTCACGTCATTCCGAGGGCTGTCTCCATTTTTATGGAAACCCTGGTGGTCGCACCTGATGGAACCGTCCTTAACCACGACGAAGCCGAACAACGCGCGGCCGAGTATATTTCTGAGAATTGCTCATGAACGACACGCCGCACCGCTTCCCGATTATGAAGTTCAAAACAGTCATGGGAGCTGGGCGTTGCTGCAAGCCGTTGATCCAACACAGCGTTCACAGTGCGTCAAGCGAGCGGAAAAGATCCGCTACATCTTCATAGGCTGCACGCTGAAACATGTTGCGGTCTTCCCCTGCAGTGGTTGCTGCCCTACCAGCCCACACTGGACCGACAGAGTCAAACGTGCGGAACTTGGTGCGGAGCAATTCTAATGCTTCCTTGCCAATTCCCGCTCTAGCTATACCGTGCACCTTTTTCGCCAGATCGGCAAGTGAGGGTTTGTAATGGTTCATAACAAACGCGATATCGTAGGCGTCCTTGTCTTTGGTCCGTTCGTCCAGCGCAATCGCCTTGATCAAGATGTACGCCTCAGGGGCGACCAAACGCGCGGTCACTTTGTTAACGGAACCATCTGGCATTCTTCCTTCAATCGTAATCTCCTCGGATGACTCGAAAGCCAGGTCGATGCCGCGAAGTGCGTTGATGCGAAGCTCGTCAACCAGGATGGAATCCTGCTTGTGTTCAGAAACGTACTGGCCAGTAATGAGATCGATCTTTATTGGATTGGCAAGGCCAGGAAATTGCTTGAAGAATCGAGTAGGCGACTCGCGCATCGTGTAACCGATTTGGGTCAGACGCTCTCGAATCGATGAGTACGCATCCCCACCCAATGCTTTCGGCGATACGGCCAAGTCGACATCCAACGATCCCATGTGTTTATGCGTTGGATACAGCAGATCTGGAACCCATCCACCTACAATGATCAATTCATCACGCATCGCGCCGAGTGCATTGAGAACCTCGAGCAAGACAGCACGTGCTGCTTCAGTTTCCTTCATGATTCTCCATCGCCAACTCAGACGCCTCCGCGAATTTCAGCTTAAAGTACTTATCATAGATGGCCACCGCAGCCTCTTCACCGCGACCATCCATCGCCATTAAGTCGAGGTACGTCTGCAAAGGTGAAGTTGTCTTCAATGCATCTCCAACTCGATTGCTCAAGTAGCTCTCATCGTCTGCGATCTGTAGAATCAGATTGGCACCTGATTCGACTTTTCGAGCACCATACTGGTTGAAGAGCTTGAGCATTGGTTCGGCATGTGTTGCTCTCGTGGTAACCAAAAAGCTTACCACGTTGTACCGTACTTCTGGTGCCAATCGCCAGGCAGCAGAGAAACGTGAAAGCGCATGCTCACTGCCTGTTTCTAAACACCACGTCGCAACTTGCTGCTCCACCTGCTCCAGCTCACCACGCATGTAGAATCCCCATTCTTTGGGTTTGTGAGTTCGGTAGTGCTCTACCCAATCCTTCAACAAGTCATCGGGGCGTTTAAGCCGCAGTTGTCCGTCTCGCATCAACGCATAACCTCCCTCGACCATGGATCGCTTGATGCGCGACATCAGGCCGGGGCTGACGCGAACATCGGGATGGCCAGCTAGTTCATTAAGTTGCCAACCACATGTTGGGTCCTGAAGCATCGCGCGGACAACGCGACTGGACTTCGTAGAAAAAACGTTGAGGACTTTCGGGAGCTGCTTGCCAAACGGATTGTCGATTCCGCTGCGACGCACAAAGATCCCGTGCTTGGGAAAAACCAAGCGGCAGTTTCCTGCATAGTCCAGCCACGAAACTCCATGCCTGGCAACAATCTCCGAAGTTCGATCAGACACGACGGCGGCATAGAGTATCGGCTGCGCCCCGGTAGCTCCACTGTGCCGCTTCAGTGTCATACAAGCCGACTCGGCAGTCGCTGGCGTAATACGCTTGAACTCTTTGACGTCGACTTCGAATTCCGAGCCATCCGGTTTCACGACACGAAAATCTTGTTCCGCGTCTTTCCGGTGCGGGACCACTACCTGAAAAGCCCCCACTTCTGAGAGCACTTGCGTTAGCAAACGATCGAATTCTTGTGGGGACTTTTCCATGGATTCACCGAAAACAACAACTTTACTACGAAGTAAATATGGCATATTAAGTAAACACCCGCAAGGCAAGTTTACTCAATAACGACAATTTACTCCGCAGTAAATCGCCCCGAATCGGAGAATACCTACGTTTTCTGTTGATTATCGGACAAAGTCACTTAAGTACCTCCAATGGTTGTGTTGGGTGAGGCAGTGTCTGCCATATCTCAGCGGCGGGCAGGGCTGGCACATGGAACCTCTGTGCATCGTGGGCGATGGTCACCAACGCGTTTGTGTTACCGGTGTTGCTCACCTCCTAGTGATTGCCATGAACAATCTGAAGAAAGCATCTGTCAAAGAACGCTGTGAGCGTGACGTCGCTGCCACGCTAGATGATCGCTAGCAACTCTCTGGAGTGACTCCGAGCAACTTCGCTTGTAGCTCAATCCAATCGAATAGTTCTTGATTCTGCGCGGGATATACATTCGGTGCGCTGGGATAGTATTCATTCAGAGAGCTGATTGGGCACTCGCAAATGGCTTCAAGCGGATTCGCTGTTCCGTAAGGTTCTCCCGTGTCCCAATGAAATTCAGCGAACAAGTAACGCAGTGTGAACTTACGCCTGATCCCGACAAACCCATGATCTGACTCTCGGTAAACGCCAAGATTCAAGTTTCGCGAATAGATTCTGTACAGCCAGCCATGCTGACATTGTTCAATAAGAATGCGGTCAGGATGCTCACGCATAGTTCGGTGGCTCGTCCAAATCTAAGTCGAAGGCGATGGTCAAATATGTTGCTCCGGCTCACAGTAGATTCAGGTGGCCGGTCACTTGGTCTATTTTACTACAATCATCGGGGCCGATTGCTAGGCAAGTTCGCGTGGGCTGCCCGTGAAACTCAGTTCTTCCGCTGTCTGTGATCAAGTGAACTGCAAGGCCCAACTCTTTGGCTTTGTCGTGGATGCTCATGAGCTCTTCTTCACTGTCAGCGCGACAGCACACTTTAGCAAAAGTGCCGTTTAGCCAAGCTTGCTCGAGTGGAGTAAACTCGGACAGCAAGACGCCGCTGTTTTCCTGAAGTCGCCGACATATGAAGGACATCGAGGCGTGAGCCCCTTGGGCGATTTGCTTGCCTCGCCGCATCTTCAGGTCGTGGCGCATCACGATAACTTGCTTGACGTCTATCGAATCCGGCGCATCCATTTATCAATCCTACTGGCGTTTCCCGAGCATCTAGTACAAGAGGACGATTACAATACTGTCAAAAACAAACACCCGCGAATCGGAAGGCCGACCCGCGGGAGTTAAGTTTGTTTAGACAGGCAAGTTGCCTGTCCCACTTTCTACAGTTCGATCGCTTCCACTTCGGCGACGAAGCGCTGGTTGTTGTCAGCGAGGAACGCGCTGATGACGTTGAACACTGAGTCACTGAAGCCACCGATGTTCATGATATCAGCTCGCTCACAAGCCTGGACCGTTTGGTACGGCTGCAGGTCGATACAGACCAGCTTCGGAGCCGCCGCGCTACCAGCCAGCTTGCGCTGATGGGCGACGAAGGTTTCCCAAGCTGTCATCACACCGGTCGATCCGTGACGGCCCGTTCCAACCCAGCTCTCGTTGTCGCTGACAAGTACAACTCCCGCAAACTTGCGTTCACGGTGTAGTACATTGGCAGCTTCTAACGGCAGAGCACAGTTGGTTCCACCGCCTCCGTACTTGCTCAGTCGCTCGGCGATGCTCAAAATCGAATCGTTTGGATCGATCCGCACATCGTAGGCTCGAGTATCGAACGGAATAATCACGCTATCCGGGTTGCGTCGTAGGACCGCTGCGGCGAACAGTGCAGCCACGTCGATGCAGCGCATCTTCGAAGTCGCTCCTCGGCCGCGGTTACCTGTGACCGCGCAGCTCATCGATCCAGACGTATCTAGACCAATCACAACCGGTCC
>JBGSJT010000370.1:0-2762 GCA_041741715.1 Pirellulaceae bacterium
ACATCCTAGCCGCGACTGGAGCCAGCGCCCACAGGCTCCAGCTGAATCACAGCAGAAGCCCTCTCACTGGACGCCCCTGCATCAGTACCCCGTTGAGCATTGGGAAAAATGGGATGCCCAGGCAGCTGCCAGCTGGTTCGCAAGTTGGCGCAGCCGCATTCCCAATTATGGATGCTCTTGTCGAAGGAATTTCATTGACTACTGCCAGTTGCATCCGCCAAATTTCACTTCAGCGGATGCGTTCTTTGAGTGGACCGTCGCGGCACACAACTACGTTTCGCTCAATCACTTGCAACCGCCAAAGCCGCTGATGACACTTGCCGAAGCCCGCCAGTTGTATGGAGCACACGCGAGAAATCCAGCTAGTGGCGAGAGCTCTGTCCTGCCAGCAAGTGAGTTACTAGAAAATCCAAACTTTCTTTCCGACTCAGATCTGGTGATGACCTAAGGTGTCACGGGCCTAGCTGATAGTAGTGGTGTTGGGACGCGGCAAACCAACGACAACACTTCGCCGGAGCCATCGAAATCAAGGAAGAATCAAAATGCTAGTTCTAAGTCGCAAAGTGGGTGAAAAGCTGGTAATCGACGGCAACATCACGGTGGAAGTTGTGCGCATCCAAGGCAACCGCATCACCCTGGTCCTCGTCGCACCTTCAGACGTAAAGATTCTACGCGGCGAACTGAACCAAGCAGAAGCCAAGGCTCAAACTGCGGACCAAGTCGCCGAAGATGGCCTGCTGGTAGCCTGTTAAGCGAGTTTGCGAGCGGTATAGCTGTCACGACACGTTGGCGATTCAGATTTCATTTAGCCCGGCTGCCAGTCGGGCTCGTTTCCAGTTATGCGAGACGTAGCTCCCCGCGTCGGAGACAACACAGTCACGCGATGACTAGAGTAGTAATCAAGCCCTCATGGAGAGAAATTGGCGAGGGATCCTAAAAATTACGAAGTGCCTTGCAGTATATTGCCGGTCTTGCGTGGGTGACTCAGGGGCCGAGTGATCTGAGTTGGAAGTTCTTAACTCTTCCCGCTACAATAACGAAATGAGCAAACCGACGGTAAAACCGATTGATCCCAGAGACCTTAAGTCGCTGGCTGAGGGAGTTATTCAAGCGGACCGTTTTCCGTACCTAGCTTCCATGGACGTTGACCAACCAAGGCTACGGCCGGTTTCACCCGTCCGAACCGACGGCTTCTGGGTATATGTGGCGAATTTGCGAAGCTATCACAAGACTCAAGAACTCGCCGCAAACCCCAAAGTTGAACTGTGTTACTTGGATGAAGAACACAATCAGCTGCGCATTACCGGCGTTGCCAGTATTGTCGAGGATCGGGTTTTGCTCCAGAAAATTTGGGATGAGAATCCGCTGTTACGGAATTACCTGGGTTCGGTAGACAACCCCGATCTGATTGTTTATTGCATCGAACCCCGGCAAGTCCGCTATATGCGGGAATGGGCACTGGAGTATCACGACGTACCTCTGGAATGATCGTTGACTTGATTGAGTATTGTACGGACGCGTGGTGAGATCTAGTCACTCGCTGCCAATCGATCGACTTCGACGAATTCTGTCGCCACGAATGCGTGCCGAATATGAGCTTCCACTGCGACCTACCGGAAGAAAAACGTCTGCCATTCTCGGATGCATTTGCGCTGCTCTGTGATGTCCTTGGCGATCCCGGTGTGGACATTCAGGCTATAACTAGGACTTCGGCGATGCCAAAGGCTGTGGATGTTAGGTGAGGCTCGGCGCAATCTATTGGAGATGGGGAGAGTCATGTCGTTATCAGCGCGGCGCCAATGCATCCATCGAAAACGCTCTGGCGATCCACCGCCAGACAATGCTGGTTGCTCACAGCGTCTTGGCCAGCGAATTAAAGGAGATTGCCTATGAGTGAATCGCTTGCCTTCGTGGTTGGTCTCGTCGACTTCCATTAGGCTCAGGAAGACATGGACACCTCCGTCGAGCAGTTGCCTGATCTTTTCCCGGTGCGCGTCCGCCTGGGCAGCACCCGGATAGGCACCGGCAGTTAGCTCATATCCTGTCGCTCCTCGAGCGTAAAATCGTTAACGACGTTTTCACCTTCGCGGCGTGCCTTGCGCATGCGAGCGACCTTAGCAGCGGTGGCACCGTAGGCGGCGGCGACTTTGTGCTTTGCGAAGTTGGCTGCACCTGCAGCGTCTATTCCCATGGCGTTGGCTTCGGCGAAGGCGTCCTGATCGGCCCCGAGGAAAGTAAACTGCCAGCCATACTTTTCCTGCTGGTGCCCGATCATTTCCTTGATACGGGACTTCGAAAATTCTCGGCTTGAGTTTTCTAGTCCATCAGTCGTAACTACAAAGACAACCAGTCCTGGCCGATCGGCCTCGGCCAGCTTGGCTATTCTTTCACCAGTTTCGTTAATGGCCCGACCGACCGCGTCCAGCAGGGCCGTAGCGCCCCGAGGGACAAGGCTGTACTTGGGCACTTCGTTGATCGGAACTCCGATGTGAAGAAACTCGTACTCCGTGTCGAATTGCACCAGGGTTAGCAACGCGTCTCCCGGTTCTTTCGCCTGGGTTTCGATGAACGCGTTAACCCCGCCTTCGGCATCCGAGCGAATATCTTGCATCGAACCACTTCGATCGACGACCAGGGTAATATCGGTCAGATCAGGTTAAATAGGTTTGTCCTCAATATTGGAGGGAGGAGGTGAACAGCTCTTCAAATTTACCAATTCGTCGACCGTTGATGTCCAGCAACTTGTGGCTCTTCTCGGCCTC
>JBGSJT010000371.1:0-2421 GCA_041741715.1 Pirellulaceae bacterium
AGGGCGGCGTCAACGCTCGCTCCACTCGCGTTGACTTGCCCTGGGCTAGGTAATCGGCTGGACCTTCGGCCCGAAGAGAATTGGCTCAACTTGTGCTCGAGCTCCTGGTGCTGGCAGAACAATTGGGACAATTGTTCTACTCGGGGCAACTTCACCGGTAGCGCTATTTGGGTAACGTAGCGCTATTTGGGTAACAGCGCCAAGACCGATTCGCTGGGGCGGGCGATGACGTGGGCGGCAATGAGTTTGCCGAGTCCCTCGACTTTCGGTTTGGCTGCGTCGATTGCCGCGCGGACTGCCGCCACGTCGCCGCGAATGACGATGGTGACATAGCCCCCCCCCAGCTTCTCTTTGCCAACCACTTCGACTTGGGCCGCTTTGCAGGCGGTATCGATCGCTTCGAAGACAGCGGTGAAGCCTTGCGTTTCAATAAAGCCCAAGGCCTGAATAGTAGTGGCGCTCACGTTGGAATTCTTTGTGTTAGTTTCGGGAGAGGTGATAGGGTTGCCAGCGCTCGCTGCCAACACTTTGACGACATTTTGTTGAATAAGTGGATTGAACTCGGCCGCGCTGTAGATCCCTTGTTCGCCACCTGCACTCAGGCGTGGGATCACTGTGCTGACCGGATCCCCCTGCATCTGCGCAGCAACCGCGTGTCCCACATCCACGGCTGTGCGAACCGCATCGACCGATCCGCGAATTTTGATGCACGTCCCCAGAAAGTCATTCAACTCGACTTGCCACAGCTCAATCGTCGCCGCCTTCTCCATGGCGTCCAGCGCCACCATGGCTGGGGTCCAACCCTTGGTTTCGAGCACACCGAAGGCTTGCGAGCTATGTTCTATAACGGGCACTTGAGATCTTTTAATGGGACGTGGGGCGTGCAGTTTGGGGGCTCTTCTTATAATGCTTGAGCCAACGCCACAATGCTAGTCCAGGCAACTCGTTTTTAACCAGTGGTTTTGTGGTCGCGACGTGCGCCAAAATTGACACTCCCTGCTGTCTGGCGACCGCAGCTACCTTTATCGCAACAATTATTAGTCGCTCGACTATTAGTCGCTCGACGCAAAGTGAAGTGAAGCGTGCGACCTATTCGACGAGGGGCAGTGCCCAATTTCCGCGCGGCAGAGCGCGTCGAATAGGCAGGTTATAGCGACTTTGACGCCGGTCTCGATGGAATTCCCCTTCTCCTGAAACACTCTCCAACGACTGCATTTCGACAGATCCGGTCATCGCACAACATCACCTTTTTCAACAAAAACGCGGAATAATCGGCATAAAGAAATCGTGGGCGGCTTTGCCCCATTCACTATCGCACGAGTTTCAACACGAAGTTTTCGACGGGCGTTGCAGGCGATTGGTTCGCGATTTGCATTCTGGGCTTTCCGCGTAGACCAGTTCCATCTGTGAGTCTCAATGTTTGGGAGTTGAAAATGAGTTTGAGGAAAGTCTGTTGTGTCGCGTTGATCGCCGCTCTTACCAGTTGCCTAGCGACGGAGGCCCGCGCTGGTGGATTCCTGAAAAAGCTGTTTGGCAAGCAGTCCGAGTGTTGTGAGCCAGCACCTGAGCCCGAGTGTTGTGAGCCAGCACCTGAGCCGGTATGTTGCGAACCAGCACCAGTTGAATGTTGCGAGCCCGCTCCTGAGCCCGTATGTTGCGAACCAGCACCGGAACCCTGCTGTGAACCAGCCCCCGCACCGGAACCATGCTGTGCTTCCATGCAGCCCAAGGTCACTACTTTGATGGCGACCGCGTCGACCACTTACTATAGTTTGCCAGTCGCCTATTCGCGCGTGCCGAACTACGCCCCCGTGCAGTACGCGAGCACCTCTTACTACCCCGTAGTGAGCTTACCAAGCGCCATAGCTCCAAGCATGAGTTACACGGTGGCTGGCAACACGCTGCGGTACGTCAGTACTCGCTAATCTGCTTAGGCTAATCTGCTTAGATCGTAGAGATCTAATTATCAAATTACCTCGCGCCAACTAACCGTGGACCTTCGGGTTCACGGTTAGTTCTTTTTTAACCGTTCATGTTTGATAGTAGAGTAGAACAGTTGTCCGGGATTCCGGAGACTTCTAGCTCAGGCGCCATCATCAGGTTTCCATTCTCGGCCTGTGCACCCAATGCATTGCAGGCTGAGCCTGGGCTGTGCGACAAATAGCAATTCAGTTGATTTCTTTCAGAATCAATAGTGTGTTTTTGTTCTTGCACGATGTGGAGACGGATCTTGTTATTAGTCGCGGAGCGACGTGCAATAAAAAAGATGCGGAAGTACTGACGGGCCGAAGGTCCAGCCGATTACCTAGCCCAGGCCAAACGTAGCGAGCTTGCGAGCGAAGTGCCGGCCTGGGTCTCGGGCCCGAAAAATCCATGGTCCCCAGCTTGGGTTTTGGGGGCCTATGGCGCCAAAACCCCAGC
>JBGSJT010000372.1:0-2215 GCA_041741715.1 Pirellulaceae bacterium
CACAACACGGCAACCAACATACACGCGGCAATACCACAGCGACCGCCGCGGTTTCTAAACAAAGTTTAGCGAAGCTGCATGGCTGCTCGTCAGCGTTTTCTAGACGCTTGCAACCAATTCAGAATCAGCATGAGCGCCGCCCCTACCAAGAGAAAAGGGCCCGTAACGTAAATCGTTTTGGGCCGGTAGATAAAGAGCAACGCTGCGAAACCACCCGCAACGGCGAACGCTATTCCACTGGGAGCGCGAAGTAGGGTTTCGATGGCTGGCCATGCTAACCAAATGCAAAGGGTTACGATCCCCACCTTGCCAACCAAGTCGGATGCTAGCGTTGAGCTCTTGGGTAGCAATTGGGGTTGCAGCCGTATGATGAGGGACGCAAGAATTAAAATCACGGCAAGTGCCAGCGCGACCCACCGAACGTGGCCCAGTCCTTGGCTCGATTTGGGAGCGACCACTAACGGGCCTCCAACAGACGCAGCCAACGCTGCAGCTTATTAAGAACAGGCGAGTCCACCAATTTGCTGACAGTCAATTCTTCCACGCTGTACGAAACGCTGTGCCCGGACTTTCTGGCGAGTTGGACGAAATCCGGCAACGTTGCTTCAGGCCCGTTGACGAAAAACTGCAATGACTTCATCGGCTCGGCGGGCAACACGCGAACGCGCGAAGACATTTTCGCGTTGCACAACCAAACACCTCGATAGGATTCTATACCCTGCATGGCAGATACGTAGGCGGGCAGCGATCCAGCCGAAATACCTGCAACGCATACGCGTCTTTTGTCAATCTTGTAATTGGTACTTAAGTACGAGCGAAGTCGGCTGGCGACTTCAACCTCTTCAAAGGACCAAGCTTTTTCATCTGCGGATTGAGCAACCACCACAATCCAGCGATTGTCCCGAGCGAAAGCATCCCAAGCATCGGACCAAACCTTCTGATCTTGTACCCCTGCATCCGCAAACACCATTAACAACCCATGTGGTAAGCTGTCGCTGTAGTTGGAAGGGACGATTGCAAAAGCTTTATTCTTGATATCCCCAAGCGGCAATTGAACCAAACCTTTAGCTGCATTGGTTTCAGCCGCATTGCTGGGAACTGGGATTGAAAGTGCTCCCCATTCCAAGTCTTCTTCGAAAGGCGTTACCAGGGTTGTCTTGCTGGTGCGTTCGACGCCCGCTTCGTCCCGCAGTTGAAACTCCAGTGGTTCGCGGTAATCTACGAATGCGATTTTGTTATCGATCGTATTGGTTTCGTCGAAAGGGGCGCCTGCAATCTTTAAGATCACATCCCCAACTTGGAAGCCAGATTTTGCTGCGGGTGATTCGGGTATCACGCCGATCACTTTGGGGGCCGCTGCTGGACTGGATGGATCGAGCACCACACCCAGGAACGGTTCGCGATAGATGGGCAGTTCTTTAACCAGCGTCATCTCAAACTGAACACGTGCCCCTTGTCGATCGATATCAAAGGTCATATTTTGTCCGGCATCGATCGTGCCCATGATATGCTTTAGTTCCGAGTGCATAGCAACTGGTTTGATGGTTTGCGGACTGAAACCTGCTCCCACAATCCGGTCGCCCGCTTGCATACCAGCTTTGGCCGCGGGCGATCCTGGCGTCACACCGCTTAAGAGGATCTCCGGTGCGAATTCGTCTGCACTGCTGGAACGGAAGCCTGCCTTGCCGGGATGAATATCCTCACCTGCTTGCATCCGAGGGAGTCTTGCCAAGACGTCTTCGAAAGGGACCGCAAAACCGATGCCCGAATCGTACCACTGCTCGACCTCCCCTTCCGTGGCAATCCCTGGATTCATCGGGGCCAGAACGCCCATGACGTTACCTTGCAAATCGATCAACGGTCCACCGTAATTTTGAGGCGAGATTTTGGCATCGGTTTGGATGGCTCGATTAAAGATTCGGCCTTGCGCGCTTAAAATCCCGACGCTGCGGCTTGCGATTTTGAAGTCAAACGTCTTTCCCAAGGCTATGGCCCATTGCCCCACTTCCCACTCCGATTTTTTGCTTGCGGTGGCTGCTCGAAGCGGCTTGTCTGTATCGATTTTAAGCAGCGCGAGTTCACGGCTAAAATCGCGAGCTACCAATTTCGCCGCCTTGCGTTGATCGTCGGGCAAAACAACGGTAATCGAAGCGGGCTGGCCTTTAAACTGAAACGTGCTGGTGATGATCCAGCCATCCGCCGTCAGTACCGTACC
>JBGSJT010000373.1:0-8856 GCA_041741715.1 Pirellulaceae bacterium
TACTTGCGCGTCTTTAGTAGCTACCGCTGCCAAGCGGTAATGTTTCTCGCTTCTACCGTCTGGCGACAGTAGCTACTTGCGCGTCTTTAGTAGCTACCGCTGCCAAGCGGTAATGTTTCTCGCTTCTACCGTCTGGCGACAGTAGCTACTTGCGCGTCTTTAGTAGCTACCGCTGCCAAGCGGTAACGTTTCTCGCTTCCACCGTCTGGCGACAGTAGTTACTCGCGCGTCTTTAGTAGCTACCGCTGCCAATCGGTAGAACGCTCGCCATGCGGTGGTTATTCCGTCACTTCGTTCGCGGGCCGAAACAAACCATTTTTCCTCAAAAATGAGTACGTCCGCCAAAACCGTAGCCAATAATCGTTTTGCCAGAGCTTGATCTCTGGATAACCTGGGATCAAGCAATCAGTATATCGATATTCCTTAAATCGATCAGGTTTCACCAATTGCTTTCGTTCCGGATTGCGAGCGATGTACTCGACCAGATTACAGACTTCGGTTTCCTGCCGCTCCTCATCTTTTAGAACATGATCATAGGGCTGATGTTGAAACTCACAGCCCATCAATTGCAGCGGCTCGCCAAGTCGTTTACGAAAATATTCAGACGCCTTTAGTTGGTCAGATCGGTCATCGATACCGATCCAAAAAATGTGCATGTGATCTGGCATAAGACAATAGATCGGGCAAGCAATGGAGTAACGAAATGCAGTGTGCGTTAAGATCTCTCGAAACTTGTAGTAAAATGTCGGGACAAGCCAGCCAGTCTTGCGATCTTCAATCGTCATTGTCCAATGGACATACGCTTGGCCGCGATAATAGTCAGGCTCCAGCCGCGGCAAGAATATGCGTTTGTTTCTGGTCATGTCATATCGATCAATGTACGCTGATTTCGACCGTCTGGCGACGGTAGCTACTTGCGCGCCTATCGTAGCTACCGCTGCCAAGCGGTAGTGGCTTGTTCGACCCAGTGCCGCACCGCGCGGCCACTGATAGTTGTTCTGCTGAGTAGATCGGTCGCGATCGCTGCTATCGCTTGGGCGGCAGCCATATCTCCCAACAAGTGTTCCGTTTTGTCGAGCAAGCGTTGTTCGAGCCGTTCCAGTTGTCGCTGATTAACGGCGCGTGTTTGACTGAGCAGGCGACGCACGGCCAACAGATCCTGAGCGGCTCCGTCGCGACTGTAGCTGCCGGTGAATTGTGATTCAGCAACCATGCCAGCTAACAGGATCAACACCTCATCCTCCAACGCGTCCTTGGAAGGCTTGGAACGCCCCTTACGAATTTCGCACACGCCCAATCGCACCCCGACCAGCATTTGCCCCGGGGCGATGCTGACCTTGTGCACCGGACGTCCTAACGTAACAGCCATGACGGCATGCCCCGCTTCATGGTACGCAGTCGCCACCAATCGCGGATCGGACAATGTCACCTCGGGCCGGGTTTCAGGATTGGAGGGTGTTGCATCCACGTTGTCTTTCTGTCGTCGCATCGCTAGAGGCCGCACCTACTTGGTTGCTGCAGTCGCCCGACTGCGAAGAGTCCAAACATGGTATACTCAATTGATTAATGAGCTAGCAGCCATTGTGCACCGCTTGGATCACTTGAAAGGTAGACTCGAAATGCGACGTCACGTTTCCCTGTTCACGCCCCTCGCTTTAATCGTATTTTCAGCAGCAGTCTTACCCCCTACCATCTTACCCCCAACCGTGCGAGCGGCTGACCAGGGACGTCCCAATATTCTGTTGGTGCTCAGCGATGACATTCGCTGGAATGCACTTAGTTGCATGGGGCACCCACACATCAAAACGCCGCACATCGACGCACTGGCGGCGGAGGGGGTGCTCTTTGAAAATACATTCTGTACTACTAGCCTCTGTTCTCCCAGTCGTGGTTCTATTCTCAGTGGATTGTACGCACACGCCCATGGTGTCACCAATAACTTTACCGAGTATCCGGAAGACATGCCAACTTTCCCATTGCGATTGCAGTCCGCTGGCTATGAAACGGCCTATCTGGGAAAGTATCACATGGGGGAAAACAACGATGATCCCCGTCCAGGTTTCGACTATTTTGTCACGCACAAGGGACAGGGACAATATTTCGATACAGAGTTTAACTTTCATGGTCGCGAGCGAAAAGTCGTCAAAGGCTACTACACCACCGTTGTCACCGATATGGCAGAGGAGTGGATTCAACAACGATCCGGGGACAAACCGTGGATGTTGATGATCGGTCAAAAGGCGCCACACAGTTTCTACTTCCCTGAGCCAAAGTACGAACACGCGTTCGATGCTGTCGAGATAAACTATCCGCACTCCGCATTCCAGCTAAGCGATAAGCCCGAATGGTTGCAAAAGCGCTTGACCACCTGGCACGGTATCTACGGTCCGATCTTTGATTGGCGCAAGGATTTCCCCGACACGTCTGCCGCCGGGGTGATGGAGTTTCAGAATATGGTCCGCGCTTACATGGGGACGATCCTCAGCCTGGATGACAGCATGGGACGCTTGGTGAAGCTGCTCAAGCAGCGCGGTGAATTCGACAATACTATTGTCATCTTTATGGGAGACAACGGATTGCTGGAGGGTGAACATGGCATGGTAGACAAGCGCACGATGCACGAAGCGAGTATTCGCATTCCTATGCTGATGCGCTATCCCAAAATAAACGGTGGCAAGGCCAAACGGGAGTCGGCACAAGTCCTGACGGTGGATGTGGCCCCCACCCTCTGCGAATTGGCTGGCGTCGAGCCCCTTGCGAAAACCCATGGTCGATCGCTGGTCAAGCTCTTGAACTCAGGAGATGACCAATGGCGAAAAGCGTGGTTCTATCACTACAACTACGAAAAACAATTCCCTTACACCCCTAACATCCGTGGCATTCGGACCGATCGTTGGAAGCTCGTTCGCTATCCGCACGGCGATGGCGGACCAGATCGACATCTCGGTGAACTGTACGACCTGCAAAACGATCCGCAAGAATCCCATAATTTGATCAACGCCCCCGAACATCAAACACTTGTTAAGCAGCTAGCCGAACAGTTGCAGACGCTCATGGTCGAGACGGGCATTGTTCAGGATTCGATGCCCATGGATGAAGGGATTAAGGGAGAGTTGCCAGACAAGGCGATTCGGTAGGTGGGGGGAGGGTGTGTGGGTGTGTGGGTGGCACTGGCTGAGGCCAGTGTTGTCGAAGGCTGTGAGCTGGGACTACCAGTGTGATGTTGAGCGCTCGAAGTAATGAATTTGGCCTACCACGGGTTTGCCCAGTGGAGCATCAACCGCTGCCTTGGTTGGAGTCTAGCCTTTAGGCGATCGGAGAGGTAGAAGGGATCGGCTAAAGCCTAGACTCCAGCGCTTTGATGCACGCCATTCGCCGTTAGCCCAAAATACGTTGGGCCGTCGGTGCAATTACCGATGGCCCATCGGCTCGAATCACTCGTCGTCGACCTGACTCATTGGCTGACTTGATAGCACAAAATTGCATCCCCTTCACGGAGCAACAATTTCCCATTGGAGATCACAGGGTGAGCCCAACTGGGTTTTTCTCCTTCGCCAGAACCTGGAGTGGTGAAGGAGCTGATTTCCGTATAGGCCGCTGGATTAGCCTCGGCCAGTGCGACGACGCCATTTTGAAAGCGAATGTACAACTTACCGTCAGCGCCAATGACCGACGCTGATTTCACTCCGGATCCGCGTTCGTTCCACTTTACTTCACCGGTTTTCATGTTTGCACAGTAGATGATGGCTTGGTCTTCCTTACCACCATACAAATAATCACCAATCAAAATCACTCCGCCATGCTTGTTTCCCAATTCAACCTTGGGATCATAAATCTCCTTCACGCTCACGGCACCATCGCTGCCAGGAATCTGTTGCAGCAAGGCACCACCGCGACCATAGCCAGCCACTGAAAAGACGTAGTCCCCCTGGATGACAGGAGTGGGTATGAAGGCGGTGGGAGTATCCCTATCGTAGTCCCACAACAGCATGCCATCCGCCGAAATGCCCATGGGTCCACCACCTGTATGTTGCACATAGACCTTTTGACCACCGACATTACTAATAACGATTGATGAGTGGCCAGCTCCCACGTCATCAGGTCGGGGACAGCGCCAGATCTCTTCGCCAGTTTGTTTGTCGAGTGCCACGACGGTAGCCTCGGGGCCACCTGGAGTGCACAGCACCAAATTGCCATCCACCAATGGAGATTCGCTATAGCCCCATTTGTCATGCTTCTGGCCAGCGAATTGCTCTTTCAAATCGCGATTCCAAACGCGGGTTCCATCGGAAGTTTGTACGCAGTGCAGAACTCCATGTGGTGTGAGGACGTAGACGTGCGCGCCGTCCACTGTAGGTGTACTGCGCGAGCCTTGCCAGGCAGTTTGCCATTCGTTCCAGGCCGGACCGGTTTTAGTCATCCACAGTTGTTTTCCATCCGTGGCTGAAAAGCAAGTTATATATTCATCTTTGTCACCTGCCGTGGAGGGGCCGTCGCCGAGCGTGTAGATCTTTCCTTGCGAAACCGCTGGGCTGGCGTAACCTCTCCCAGCTCCACTAGCCGTCCACAGCAACTTAGGTCCTCCCTCGGGCCAACTGTCCAACAGATTCTCCTCGGACGATACACTAGTTCGATTGGCACCACGGAAAGTTGGCCAATCCTCGGCTTGCACGGTCGAAAGGCCTATGTTCGAGAGGCCCACGGTGGCGAGTGTGGCACCCACGACAAAAGTTCGGTACAGTTTGGAAAATCGCTTGATAAACATACTCGGTCTCGCAAAAGTTACGGGCATCTCGTTGAGATGGTCAAAAGTCCAACGACAGCCATAATTTACCAGACTGAACCGACTCCGACTAGAAAGCATGCTGGATAAGCCTGAAATGACATTGTTGACCGCAGATCGTAAACTCTTCGTGGTGGGGCTGGTGGGTGGCGTCGCTTCGGGGAAGAGTCAAGTAGCCCGTATGTTTCAATCGCAGGGGGCGGCCATCATTGACGCTGACGTGCTGGGACACGCGATGCTCCAGCGGCCCGTTGTGGCTCGTCGCTTGAGCCAACTATTCGGCCCTAACGTACTCGACAGCGATGGCCAAGTGAATCGAGGAGAACTGGCCAAGCTAGTATTTGGAGCTGATGAACAAGCGTCTGTCCGCCTGGAGCAGCTTGAACAAGTGGTCCATCCGTTGATTCATGCAGAGGCACTCAAGCTATTGCGACAATTCCAACATAACACAGCCCCCCCGGCTGCAGTGATCGTTGACGCACCGCTGCTGTTGGAAGCTGGTTGGGCCGAGATGTGCGACGTAATTCTCTTCATCGATACGCCCTTAGAACTACGACTGGAGCGGGCCAAGCAACGTGGCTGGAGCGCGGACCACTTTGCTGCTCGTGAGCAATCACAACTTGGCTTGGAAGAAAAGCGGCAAGCGGCCACGCACTTCATTTCAGGTGCATTGGACGACAAGCTACTCTCCCTAGAGGTTGCCAGCTTGCTGCAAGAAATGCGCTGAACTATGAGCTGATACTGGCTACTTGCGCGTCTATCGTAGCTACCGCTGCCAAGCGGTGTTGATTCTCTCTCCTACCGTCTGGCGACGGTAGCTACTATGAGCTGATATTGGCCACGATGAATCGACTTTAGATCCAGGCCTTCAACCGCCCGCCGAGCAACCCTGGTAATTTCTTTTCGATGGCCCGCAGGACTTGTGCAGCGTTGTAGCGAACACTGAAATGCCCCACGATCACCAACTCGTTTTTGAACATCTCCTGGCGGGCGACAAAATCATCCAAGTGCATGTGCCCATGTTTGTGGATCTTCTCGCGGCGATGCTTGGGAGAGACGAACGTCATCTCCGTGATTAGCACCTGTGCCTGCAAGAAATCAGGGTTGTTATCCAAACCTCCCGGGCTAGTGTCACCGGTATAGGCAAGTAGCGGCATGCGAATTTCGGCGCTGACTGGCGTACCGCTCAGCCGCAGATCGCGGATCTCTGGCCCGCTCAGCGACTGATACTCAGGCTTAAGTTTGTTGCGTCGCTCCCACACCAAATAACCGACGCTGGGGACCGAATGGGTCGTGCGGTGCACGGTCATCACCAGCTCACGCGACAGCTCAATCTCATCGCCAGGCTCAACCACAATCAATTCGCATGGCAAACGCCCACGATCCAGTCGTGAAAATGCACGCAGTAAGGCTTCAACGCCAGTCAACATATTGCTCGGTAGATAAATCTGCGGCGGCTCCATTTTCATCATCCGCCGACGTGCAATGTAGACCGGCAGGGCGGCAATGTGATCGAGGTGCCCATGCGTGATGGCCCAGGTTGAAGTCCCCATGAAATCCCAGGGGTGGGCCCCCATGTCGAAGCCGATTCGCAATTCTGGAATTCTCCAATACGATTGTACTGCAGCGCGCGAATAGCCCTCGATGGTCAATGATCGATGCTGGTGAGTCAGGAAGGGAGCGTTGTCTAACATAGGCAGATTGAGCATTGGCTAAGGAATGCGGTGGCAAATACTGATAAAATAAGTAGCTACGTTCGCCAGAACGTAGGGAGTCAACGTTCTGGCGAACGTAGCTACAACAGTAATTTCCCGAACGAGGCTTGGTCGCAAGACGGAGTGGATATTCTGACTGTTGTAGTGCTGGCAGCTTACTCGCATTGCACGGACATGTCGATTACAGGTCATGCGAGGGTCGTTCCCCCCAGCCCCTCTCGGCTTGGCCAATCATTCGTCTATAATCGCGTGTTCCAAATTGAGGCGACCCACTCGCTAGTGCTAGTAAGAAACCTCATGTGTAGGACTTCATTCCAAACCAAACGGTTCACTTATGGCTGTGAATAAAATAGTCTTTATCGGTGGTGGTCAGATGGCTCACGCCCTGGCCAGCGGTGCCATCGCAGCGGGGGTGTTGGCAGCCACCGACTTGCTGTTCGTAGAGCCGAGTGTCGAGCAGCGAAAAAATTTGGAAAAAAGCTTTCCCGGCAGCAACATTGCTCCCAAGGCGCAATTGGCCATACCCGAAGCCGAAATTGTGATCCTGTCGGTAAAGCCGCACGTACTCAAGTCCATCGCCCCGGAATTGGCAGGCTTACTGCAAGCTCGCCAGTTAGTGGTCTCTATCGCAGCAGGCATTTCACTCCCCGCACTGCAGTCGATGCTTAGAACAAAACGCGTGGTACGAGTGATGCCCAACACGCCAGCCCAGGTATCGTCGGGTGCCGCCGCACTATCGGCAGACGCGGATCTGTCTGAAGATGATTTAGAGCGAGTTGAGAGAATTATGGGAGCCGTCGGTACCACCGTCCGTGTCCCCGATCACTTGATGCACGCCGTCACCGCCCTCTCTGGCTCGGGTCCCGCTTACATCTACTTGGTTATCGAAGCCCTAAGTGACGGTGGAGTCGCGGCGGGACTGCCGCGCGAAGTCGCCACTCAATTAGCAGCACAAACCGTACTGGGTGCCGCGCACATGGTACTCCAGACGGGACGCCATCCGGGACAATTGAAGGATCAAGTAACCAGTCCTGGTGGGACTACGATCGCCGGCCTAGGCGCTTTAGAAAGAGGGGCCGTACGTGGCGCATTCATGGAAGCGGTGCGTTGCGCGGCCGCGCGCAGCGAACAACTGGAATAGAACCAACATCAGGAGGGCAAAGCGATGCGTATTGTCGTCATGGGAACGGGGCCCTTCGCGCTCCCCACCTGTCGCCGCCTGCTGCAAGACGGTCACGACGTGCCGTTGGTAGTTACTAGACCAGTGGCTGATCCCAGCTCTAAAAAGCAGCCACTCCGGCCCGTTTTTGAATGGGCTCGCGCGGCTGGTATCGAGATCTTTGAACCGCCCAGTATCAATGCGCCCGAGGTGATCGCACAACTATCCGCCATTGGTGCTGATCTGTTTTTCGTCTGCGACTATGGACAGATACTTTCCAATGCCGCGCTCGGCGCAGCGCGCCTAGGTGGGATCAACTTGCACGGTTCGCTTCTTCCACGTCATCGCGGTGCGGCCCCAGTCCAATGGGCACTTCTAAGGGGAGATCTTGAAGCGGGAGTTACAGTCATCCACATGACTCCGCGACTAGATTCCGGTCCAGCTCTGGCGATGTCGAAGACTCAAATATTGCCCGATGAGACCGCTGAGGGACTCGAGCCGCGATTGGCGGAACTGGGGGTTGAAGCGTGCGTGAAAGCGCTCGACATGCTGCAGCACTGGGATGGCGTCAGTCCCTTGGGAGAACTGCAAGATTCCAATTTAGTGACCAAAGCTCCACGCTTTGCCAAGTCGGATGGGCAACTCGATTTTCGCAAGTCGGCCACACAGCTCGAATGCCAAGTTCGCGCCTGCCAGCCGTGGCCCGGAACGTTCGCCGAATTGGTGTGGTCAAGTGGCAAACAGATGCGGCTGTTGATTCGTTCGGCACGCGGCATTAACTCGGCCGTCGAGCCATTGACCGCCGCCCCCGTAGGAAAGGTCGCGTCGATAGGGGGCGGAGAGCTCGATGCGGATCAAGCGGGCGCACATGTCTGGACGCCCCCCTGGGATCACGTATTGGCAGTTGCCTGCGGCCAGGGAAGCCTGCTGATCAGTCGCGTGCAACCGGCTGGCAAACGTGAAATGAGCGTCGACGAATTCCTGCGCGGACATCCCATCCCGGAGTCAGCTCAATTCACTTTAGCATCGAGCGGGAAATAACTTTCGTAGCTACGTTCGCCAGAACGTCGACTCCCCGCCGTCTGGCGACGGCAGCTACGGTAACCCCGCCGTCTGGCGACGGCAGCTACGGTAACCCCGCCGTCTGGCGACGGCAGCTACGGTAACCCCGCCGTCTGGCGACGGCAGCTACGCTTAAT
>JBGSJT010000374.1:0-6532 GCA_041741715.1 Pirellulaceae bacterium
GCTTGATCGCGTTTGCCCATTTCACGAAGCATCCAACCGATGGCCTTGTGCATCAGATCTTGTCCATCAGTCAACAGCGTTTCGGCCAGGTTGATGATTTCCACAAACTCGTCATTGCGAATCAGCGAATAGGTTGCCAGCACTGCCACTCGCCGTTCCCACAGCACTTCGCTGGCCGCCAGCCGATCGAGAACAGTTCGCTCTCGCGGATTGTCGACCAACCAAGCCCCAAGAATTTTCGGAGCCGTCGAGTCTACGATGTCCCAATTGTTTACCGCATCAAGATTCGCTAAGTAGAACTCGACGATCTCGCGCTCCCTGTACACAACCCAATTGCGGAGAGTTCTCCGTTTCTTGAATTGCTGCGATCCTCTTAATTGCGGGGTCTGCGGCTGGTTCTCGGTTTTCGACCTTTGTCATCGAAACCAACTCGCCACTTGTTGAATCATGTTTGGGTTAACAACTTGTGTTAACCCGACACATGTTTTTTTCGTGACGGTTGCGGGTTAACACGCGATAGAGAACACGCACGATAGGTTGGCGGCTTGTGGGTTGGATCAGAAAGCTGTGCGGGTTGCCACGGTTGAGCGTTGGGCTTATCGCTGGTTTGTTGCCGGTAGCCCTGAGCTGGCATTGCGGGAATCGAAGCGTGCCATAGGCTCGTTTCTTGAGCGGGGTAAAAGAATGTCGCCACCCCGATTATTCCCGGATTCGCAGAGTCTTTTCGGCCCCTCGATGATCAACATTGTACACCCGCTCCTGACCCTGTTGGCGTCGCTGACACGACAAGAATTGGCGCAGCAGATTCGGTTTCTAAAAGCTGAGAACGAGATCCTTCGATCCAAGTTGCCTAGGCGCGTTATTCTCGATGATCGCCAGAGACGAACACTTGTGAAGCACGGCAAAAAACTGGGCGGCAAGATCAAGGAAGTGATGTCGATCGTGTCGTACTCGACCTTTCGGAAGTGGGTGCGAAGTATGGAGGGTGACAAGCCCGCGCCAACTAAACGCGAGACGAAGCGGGGCACCGGTCGGCCGAAGCTGGACGAGGACGTTCGCGACACGATCATCCGCATTCGCAAAGAAACGGGCTTTGGTTACACCAAGGTGATGCAGCAGCTTCGGCGACTGGGCGTTCATGTGTCGCGCCAGACGGTGAAGAACGTGATTGTCGAAGCTGGTCTTGGTCCGTTGCCTGGCGACCATCCTGACACATGGCACAAGTTTTTAAAGCGCCACGCGGAAACGTTGTGGCAATGCGATTTCGCGTGCAAAAAGAAGTGGACAGTGAAGGGATTGATCGACGTCTACTTCATGGTGTTTATCCATCTCGGTTCACGACAGATTTGGGTCTCGCCGTGTACCGAAAATCCGTCGGGCGATTGGACAGCACAACAAGGTCGTAACTTTCAGATGCATATCGACGACCAAGATTTAAGATGCACGATTTTGATGCGGGACCGCGACCGCAAATACACAAATGCGTTCGACAGCGTTTTCAAGTCGAGTACATGTGAGATCAAGCTCACGCCAGTCCGATCGCCGAACTTGCAGGCGCACGTTGAGCGAGTGATTCAGACGATCAAACACGAAGTGCTCAATGCGTTCTGCATCGTGAACGAAAAGCACCTCAACCACATCCTTCGAAACACGATGGCTTGGTACAACACCGAAAGGTGCCACACCGCCCGCGACCACCTCCCACCGGTTCGACCGAATGATCCAGAACCAGCGATCAAATTCAGCAAGTCCCAGGTGATCTGCAGTGAACGCCTTGGCGGCCACTTAAAGTCGTATCATTGGCGAGCAGCGTGACCTATTAGTCCAACCGGTTCCTAGATATAGGAGAAACCAACTTGAGAGACCCACAAATCTATGTATACAAAATTCCCTGGGATACTGGTGGCGCACCGTGCGTGACGACTGGACTTTTGTCGTTAGCGATATGTAAGCCAGCGATCCGTCGAACGGCAAAGAAAGGAGATCTCATTTTCGCTTTCGGCACGAACTCTGAGACCCCAGCAAATCGACTTGTGTATGCGGCGATAATCACAAACGTTATCGACGATGGCAAGTACTATAAGGGCATAAAGTACCAGCGCAGAGGCGACTGTATTTACTGTTGTGGTGCCGACGGAAAATTTAAACTTCGAAACGACGCAAAATTCCATAATGACGGCGATGCTAGAGCGCGAGACCTTGGCGACCCACCAGAATACAGGAACGCCAGCGTAATTATCAGCAATGATTTCCGTTATTTCGGAGGTCGTGGAACCGATGCCTGGAAGGCATCTGCGCCAAAGTTGAAGCGGTTGATTGAAGGGATGAGGCAAGGGCATCGTGTGCGTCATGCCTCGCAGGTTCGGGAGCAACTAATAGGACTGAAGGATCAGATCTGGCTCGCCGATAGCCAAAGGGAGCTTGGCAAGCCACTTCATGGTCAAATGCAGCCGTGTGATGACCCTGATGACGAGACTTTAGAGATTGGCACTAGAAAATGCAGCTATCTTCGAGACACGTGATTCCCGGTTGTAACTCGCGACCGCGCTGTGACGCTTGAGATGTCGCACAGGCTCGGTCGCGATGACCCCACCAATATCCGCAGGCTCGGTTCGACGAGTAGAATGTCTGGCTTCGCAAATCGGCAACGTACCAACTCGAGTTATTCTCAGATATCGAACGCAGGGAAAAATGGCACCAAAGATTCAACTGGGACTAAAGGAAGCTGTCGCGAAATTTGATCGAAAGGCAATTGACGAACGGCGCAAAAAGGCAGAGGCAGAGCGTCAGGAGATTGTGACGCGTTTTCCAATTGCTGGATGGTCGCAGATGGCGGTAGAGGACTACGCGCTTGGACAAGAGAACTCGGAAAATACATTTTGCCGATGGATGGAATTCCGGTCAATGACGATTGCCGACATGAGGGGCGGTGCTGCAATGAAGCACATGCTCTTTAAGCGTAAGAACAAGACTGGTTGGTACTTTGACAAATCTTATAAAACCCTGCAGTCAGCTTGGAAGGCGCTGAAAGCCGGATTCGTCGAAGGCCTTGAGTACGCACAAGCTAGTGAGTGGGAACAAATCGATGGTGTCATTGCGATCTACAATGGACCTGCGCTTCGACTAAAGACCGTATACGTCTATTTTCCAGACGCAGTGTTACCCATTTGTTCAATAAATCATATCAAGCACTTCTTACAGAAGATCGATACGGAGTTCAGTGACAACTCAAATGGAGTAATCCGACTAAATCGCCTTTTGCTGTCAAAGCTGCGCGCGTTGCCGGAATTTGGTGGTTGGTCCAGCTGGGAGATGGCTGCGTTTCTTTACGCTTGGATTGATCCTAGGGAAGCTAAACGCGTAGTCAAAATTGCACCAGGCGAGAAGGCAATGTACTGGGGCGATTGCATCAAAAATGGATACATATGCGTTGGTTGGGACGAAGTGGGCGACTTGTACGAATTCGAATCGAAGGACGAACTCCGAGCGAAGTTTCTCGAAACCTTCGACTACGCACCGACAAAAGCCTCTACCAAAGTCAATGAACTGTGGACGCTGCGAGAGCTTGAACCAGGAGATCTTATCGTTGCGAACCGGGGAATCTCGCAGGTGCTAGCTGTCGGAGAGGTTCAGGATGCCGGTTACGCGTTTCGCGACGATCGTGCTAACTACAAACACACTCTCGCCGTGAAATGGGATTCTTCGTTCGCAAAGGATATTGAGCCACAAAAGAATTGGGCGTTCACGACGGTATCTAAAGTTTCGACTTCACTTTACGACTCAATTGTAAGTGGCAATTCGAACCCTCCGGTGTCACCAGTCATTGATAAACTCTTTCTTGACTTGCAGGACTCACTAGCGACTCGCTGCCAAGTTCTGATGCATGGTCCGCCGGGTACAGGCAAGACGTATCATGCTCGGCGAATGGCGGTCTGGTGGTTGTTGCGTCAAGGTGGACGATCGGAAACTGAGATTGCCGAAATTTTGAGTGACACGAAGAAATTTCTGTCCGAAGAGAACGGACTGGCCAAGTCGCGTGTTACCAATAGGACGTGGTACATCGTAGCCAATCCTCAGGTTTGGAATTGGAGTCAACTCAAGTCCGAGAAATTCGTCAGTTATCAATACGGTCGATTGCAGCGAAACTATCCTTTGCTGCAAGAAGGTGATTTGGTCGTCGGCTATTCGTCGGGCACGAATAGGCAAATTGTTGCACTCGCACGTGTTTCACGCGGCCTAGCGACCAACGAAAATGGCGAGCAAGAGATTGAGCTCGAGTATATGATCGATATTGACAACGGACTCACCTACAATGAGCTACTTAGCGATCCGATTCTTGCAGCGTCAGAACCGCTTCGCTTTCGCAATCAAGGAACGCTCTTCGCGCTCACCGAATCAGAAGCAGAACACTTGCTCGGTCTACTGATGGAGCGAGACCCTAAGATTGAGGCCCAACTTGGCAGCGACGATACCGTGGGACAGCTAACGCGAGTGACTTTCCATCCGTCATACAGCTACGAGGATTTTATTGAGGGCTTCCGCCCTGTGAAGAGCAATGTCAGCGACGGACTTCAGCTAAGGCTTGAAGACGGCATTTTCAAGCGAGTTTGTCGTACTGCACAGATGCATCGTGACCGCAACTTTGTAGTTATCATCGATGAGATTAATCGCGCGAACGTGGCAAAAGTCTTCGGTGAATTAATCACGCTGATTGAAAAAGACAAACGGGGGCTTGTGGTGACACTTTCGCAGAGCAAGGAAAGTTTCCTCGTGCCACCCAACGTTTTCATTATCGGAACGATGAATACGTCTGACAGAAGTATTCGACTGCTTGACGCCGCTTTTCGAAGGCGATTCGCATTTATCGAAATGATGCCAGATTCAGAAATATTTAGTGGCATTCAGATCGGACAACTGTCTGTTGATGCATTTCTTCTCGAACTCAACCGAAGGATTACAAAGCTATTTGGACGAGAGAAACAAATTGGGCACTCCTTCTTCATTGATGATGGGGAACCCGTCACGGATCCTGAGAAGTTCGCGAATCGTTTTCGCAAAGAAGTACTTCCGCTCCTGCAGGAATACTGTTTTGACAACTATGGCGCACTTGCGGAGCTGATTGGTAGCAAATTAGTGAAGGAGCATTCGCATGAGTTGAACCATGATCAAATAAATAATGTAGACCTCTTGATCTTAGCGTTAGCAGAGCTGACAGTGCCCGAGCTGGGCGTAAATCCGCAATGAATCCACACCGAGTAATCAAACTGGATGAGTGGCCGAGTACACCGGCGACACACTGTGGGCGTTGATGCTTTTTTTGTTGGTGAGCACGCTGATGGCTAGACGGCCGATCATTAAGCGGGCGGCGATCTCGCTGACTCTCGCTTTTTTAGTGGAGGCCAGCCGGGCGGGCTGCTGCTGGGTTTCGGATTTCTATGGACGGATCTCGTTTCCTGTTGTCAGAAACTCAGGACGTACGCTAATTTCCACGCCCTGAACCACTAGCGGAGGCGATGTGTTGGGGCCAAGTTGAATTGTATGCCCAGCGCTGTCAATCTGGTCGTAGCAATCGAGAAAAGCATCAAGTGCTTCCGCGTTGGTTCGTAGTCTTGTCTCCTCATAATCGCTCGTTGGAACTTGCCCATAAAGTCGATTTGACTCATTAACGAGTATTGCTTCGTCGACCATGCCGCCGGAAACGAAGTCGTTTATTGCTTGCCGTGCAAATTCATACCAGTTGACCAAAAAAGTCGGAGGCGTTTTTGCGTTCTGTATGAGTCGCCTACGTTGTGCTGGAGTTGAGACAAGATAGGTTGCAAGTTGGTTGATGGAAACTCGGGGAGAGGTCAATCCGGTTGACATTGTTATTCATGCTCCTTTGGGATCGGCGAACTTGTATTTATCTCACATCGGGCCCGCGATCTCGGAAGTATGGTGGGTTACCACCGGTTGGTCAAGGAAGTTATCGCAGCATGGCGTGGCAGTGATCCTCCGCGATTCTAGGGTCAGACCGGGAGAAGCTGGAGAATAAATGGCGAGCGAGGAGTACTTGCCGCGCTCCCACGGCTACGCCGCAATTGGCCACCAAAAACGAACGACTCTCAAGCTCTCTGTTCACAGGCGTTAGCAGTACTCTCTGCAGCCCCGATATCTGTTAACCCGTCTGGCCCCGTTAACCAAGAGAGTCCGAGAGATTCGGCTATCCTGGACTGGGTGGGGATCAGGAAACGAGCGATCCTGGACGCTGACCTGGCAGGAAGAGATGCACGGTTCGGGCCGGCGGTTAACAAGAAACCCCATAAAACGCCGGATTTAACGCAAAAAAGCCGAGACTCTCGTCTCGGCTTCTTGTGTTTACCAGATTGGCTCAGTTTTGAACCAATTCTGAAAGGCTCCCCGATCCCAACGCTCTCCGAAACAACTCTCTGCCTTCCTCTTCACGCAAATGCTTGTCTTAAAACACTTTACGCAGTTCGCGTCCGATCCGGTTGCCATGTTTTTCAGACCTTACCCTCACGCGAGATTTTAACGC